>WFMU01000489.1 GCA_015488935.1 Flavobacteriaceae bacterium
ATGTGTATAAGAGACAGGTAGTATAAAAAGAAGATAATTTATTCATAATATATTTGGTTGAAGATAAAAAAGTTTAATTAATCAACTCCACAAACAAACCATCTTCCGTTTTATCTACTTTTGCAAGTTTATTTTTGGTTAAACCTTTAATAGTTTTGTCCCATTTTTTATTGCTTAATGCAGATTTAGCTTTTAAATCACTTAGAATTATCGGCGAATTGTCTTTTAAAATTTCAAAAACAATTTTTTCTTCATCCGTCATGGCAACTTGTTTTTTCTCTGGTCGCATTTGTGGAAAAAATAATACTTCTTGAATAGAAGAATTGTTGGTCATAAACATCGTTAAACGATCAATACCAATACCAATACCAGAAGTTGGAGGCATACCATATTCTAAGGCACGAACAAAATCTTGGTCGATAAACATCGCTTCATCATCGCCTTTTTCAGACAAACGTAACTGCTCTTCAAAACGCTCTTTTTGGTCTATAGGATCATTTAATTCCGAATACGCATTTGCCAATTCTTTACCAGCAACCATCAATTCAAAACGCTCTGTTAATCTTGGATTATCGCGATGCTCTTTACACAACGGACTCATTTCTTTAGGATAATCTGTAATAAAAGTAGGCTGAATGTAGTTATGTTCACATTTTTCGCCAAAAATTTCATCAATTAATTTTCCAATTCCCATTGTTTCATCCGCTTCAATATCTAGTTTTTTACAAACAGCAATAAGCTCGGCTTGATTCATCCCGTTAAGGTCAAAACCAGTATGTATTTTTATTGCTTCTAAAATAGGAACACGAGCATAAGGAGCTTTAAAATTAATTTGGTGTTCACCAAAAGTAACGGTAGTGGAATTGTTAGATTCCAGAGCAATTTTTTCTAGTAATTGCTCGGTCATATCCATCATCCAGTTATAATCTTTGTAAGCAACATACAATTCCATTACGGTAAATTCTGGATTGTGTGTTTTGTCCATTCCCTCATTTCTAAAATCTTTAGAAAATTCATATACTGCATCAAAACCACCAACAATTAAACGTTTTAAATACAATTCGTTTGCAATACGCAAATACAAAGGAATATTTAAAGCATTGTGATGTGTTACAAACGGACTTGCAGCAGCGCCGCCAGGAATAGGCTGTAAAATTGGAGTTTCTACTTCCAAATAATTACGTTCATTAAAAAACTGGCGAATCGCATTTGTAATTTTTGTACGTTTAATAAACGTTTCTTTTACATGGTCGTTAACAATTAAATCCACATAACGCTGTCTATAACGCAATTCAGGATCCGTTAATGCATCGTGTACTTTACCATCGGCATCTGTTTTTACCACAGGCAAAGGTTTTAATGCTTTAGAAAGCATTGTTAATTCGGTTACTCTAACAGAAACTTCACCAACTTTTGTTTTAAAAACTTCGCCTTTAGCACCAATAATATCACCAATATCCATTAATTTTTTAAAGACATCATTGTATAGAACTTTATCTTCTGTTGGACAAATTTCATCGCGATTGATATAAATTTGCATACGACCAGAACCATCTTTTAATTCTGCAAAAGAAGCTTTACCCATAATTCTACGACTCATCATTCTACCAGCAAGAACCACTTCCTTACCTTCAAATTTTGCATAATTTTCTACAATCTGTTTTACAGATGCCGTAGTGTTAAACTGTGCTGCTGGATATGGATTGATACCCAAATCTCTTAATTTTTGAAGGGATTCTCTTCTGACAATTTCTTGCTCGGATAATTGCATAAGCGTAAATTTATAAGTTGGTTATTTTTAAAGAGCAAATATATATTTTTTTAAAGACTTATTTGTAGCTATTATAAGCGATTTATTTAAAAAAAGAATCTACAAATTCAATTTTATTAAAAACTTGCAAATCATCAATACCTTCGCCAACTCCAATATATTTAACAGGAATTTGAAACTGATCGGAAATACCAATTACTACACCGCCTTTAGCAGTACCATCTAGTTTTGTTACAGCAAGTGCATTTACTTCGGTAGCTTTGGTAAATGCTTTGGCTTGTTCAAAGGCATTTTGTCCTGTAGAACCATCTAAAACCAATAAAATTTCATGAGGCGCATCAGCCACTACTTTTTGCATTACTTTTTTAATTTTAGTAAGCTCATTCATTAAATTAATTTTGTTGTGAAGTCTTCCAGCCGTATCAATAATAACCACATCTACATCCTGTTTTACTGCAGATTGCATGGTATCAAATGCAACAGAAGCAGGGTCAGAGCCCATATTTTGTCGTACCATTGGAATATTTACTCTATCTGCCCAAACTTGTAATTGGTCAATAGCGGCAGCTCTAAAGGTATCTGCTGCACCGAGTAAAACTTTTTTTCCTTGTTTGGTAAATTGGCTAGCAAGTTTACCAATTGTAGTAGTTTTTCCAACACCATTAACACCAACAACCATAATAACATAAGGTTTTTTGTTTGTAGGAATGGTAAATTCGGTGGCGTTGCCTACATTGGTCATTGCCAAAAGGGCAGCAATTTCTTCTCGTAGTATTTTATTGAGTTCATCGGTGCCTAGATATTTATCTTTGGCGACTCTTGTTTCGATACGGTCGATAATTTTAAGTGTAGTATCTACACCGACATCCGAAGAAACAAGCACTTCTTCTAAATTATCTAAAACTTCATCATCTACTTTAGATTTTCCAGCTACAGCTTTAGAAAGTTTGTTAAAGAAGGAAGTTTTTGTTTTTTCTAAACC
>WFMU01000490.1 GCA_015488935.1 Flavobacteriaceae bacterium
TCAAAAAAAAACACCACTATTAATAACAGATAATTTTATTATCGAAGATGATGAAATAGAAATTAATTCAGAAAATGATATAGATATATTAAGTTTAATCGATGAAGATAATCTTAAATTTTATTTGCATAATAATGTTAGCGCAACATTATTGAGTTTGCTTTTTAATAAGAAAATAGTTACTAATAGAGAAACTATACATGTAACTAAAAATATACTTGATAAAAATGAAGGATTGCAAAATTGCATTGTTCTTAAATTGAGTACTAATCCAGATTTTGATACCATATATGTAAAAAAAGATGTGTCAAAATTATTTACTTGTAAGCAACTTATTTTTAAATTTAAAAACTAGATTTAATGCACTTACACCTAATTTTTAATCACCAACTTACAGCAGCACAAATAAGCGATGCTAAAGCATCTTTAGGTATAAAAAAAATTAAGTATTTACCTAAAGAACTACAAGAAATTTGGGCAAATATACCAGCAAATGCCGCTTTAGATTTAGAACAACATTTAATTAAGTTACTCCACTATTTTAAAGCCCAAGATGCCAATGCTTATGTTTTGGTACAAGGAGACTTTGGTGCAGTTTATTTTATGGTAAATTATTTAAAAGACTTAGGTTATAAACCAATTTACGCCACCACTGAAAGAAAAATAATTGAAGAAAAATTAACAAATAATACGATAGTTACCAAACGAATATTTAAACATGTCTGCTTTAGACCTTATATATAAAAATGATACAAATAACCAAACTAACCATTACCTACCAAAGCGAACACAAACTACTCACTGCCGAACAGTTTAGAGGTGCTTTTAGCGATTACATACGTGCAAATTTTACCAAAGCACAGCAAGACAGTTTACCGATGTCTTTGGCTTATAATAAAGATAAAAAAGGGAACGCATTAACGCAATATTCTTTAATGCAATATAAAAGCTATACCAACAAGTTTGAAATTATTGCTTTGGCAGAAGGCGAACAAATATTAAATGCATGGTTAGATTTAGTATTAAAACAAAATAATTTTGAGGTTAATGGTAAAAAAGTGACGTTGAGCAATCCGATAAAAACAACGCGATATTGGAAACCCTCTTTAGAAAAGCACCAATTATATAAAATAACGAATTGGTTGCCTTTTGGCAAAGATAATTTAGGAAAAGAGGTATTGTTTGATAAAATTATTTGGGGAAATATAATGCGTTTAATAGGCGATTTAAAAATAGAATTTAAAACAGATCGTAAAATATGTGTACATATTTTAGAATATAAACGTAAAGAAACCAAGCAAAAAGGGTACGATGTGCAATGGTTAGCTTACGATGTTATTTTTAGTACCAATATTAACCTGCCAGAGCATATCGGTTTAGGGCGAATTATAAGTTTAGGGAATGGAAAAGTGACTAAGGTTAAACTTTTATAGTTTGTTTTGGCTCTAGTTTAAATAGGTGTTGTTTTTTAACCGCAAGGAACACAAAGTTTTACGCAAAGGAAGCAAAGCTGTTTCGTTGTTTAATATGCACTAATCTTAGTGTCCTTTATGTTTTTTTGGTGGCTTGGTTATTAAATTGATATTTAACCAACACTTTTATAAACTAGAGCCTTTGTTTTACAGATATTATGTTTTGGTACAAAAAATATATTATGCCAAAAAAACTAACGTGTAAACAAATTAAAAAGAAAGCCTCACAATTTATTAATTGCTACAACAATAATCAGATAGAACACTTACTTAAACTACCACGTTTTAGTTTGGTAGAAACCGCATTAAATAAAGCCTACTACTATTTTAAAATCCCCAAGGCTAAAGGAGGGTTTAGAGAAATAGAAGCGCCAACACAAGATTTAAAAAAAACACAGCGAAGACTCAATGAATATTTGCAATATGTTTATTACAATGTACAAACAGAGGCTGCCTATGGGTTTATTATAAATCCAAGAAAACAGATTCCAAAAAATATTGTAAGTAATGCACAAAAGCATTTAGGAAATGATTATCTGTTAAATATTGATTTTGATGATTTTTTTCATCAAATAAGTAAAAAAGAAGTTTTTACGATTTTTAAAAATGCGCCATTTTATAAAAGCAATAAAGTAGCGAACTTATTAGCAAAAATTTGTACCAATAAACAGCGTTTACCAATGGGCGCACCTACAAGTCCTGTTTTATCAAATTTTGCCTGTATTGATTTAGATAAAGAATTACAAAACTGGGCAAAACAAAACAACATTACTTATACCAGATTTGTAGATGATTTAAGTTTTTCGTCCAAGCAAAAAATAACACAAGAGCATTATCAACAAATAAATAAGATAACCGATAAACATCAATTTAAAATAGATATGGCAAAAACAAAATGGTTTATAAAAAAACAAATAAAGCAAGTAACAGGTTTGGTTTTAGGCAACGACAAAATAGAAATCCCACCACAGTATCTAACTGAGTTAGACAAAGATTTGCACCGATTACAAAAAACAATTGAAGTACAAATTATTACAGGGAATATACATAAGAGTATTATCACTAAAAAGTTTAAACAAGAAATTATGGGAAAAATAAATTTTATAGCAGTAGTAATGGGCTATGATTCTGATTTATATACCGCTTATTTAGAAAGATATGACAATGCAATAAATCCGCCAGAAAAAGAGCAATTAAGCTTACGCTGGATGCATTTTTCTAACTATGAAAATTTTTAAAAGAATAATTATGCAATTAATAATAGATACAGCAGATACACATATTTCAGTAAAAAATAAAACCTTTTATATTGAAAAGGAAAGTATTCAAAAACAGATAAGTCCAAAGCGAATAACAAGTATTGCAATAACGGTAAATTGCACAATTAATACCGCTGCAATTAAATTGGCAGTAAATAACCAAATACCGATTTATTTTTTCAATCATTTTGGCACTTTACAAGCCAGAATGGGAAGCCCATATTTTACAAATTTGGCTATAATACGTAAAAAACAATTGTTATTTTACAATAGCGAACAGGCAACCAATTGGATTTTAAAAATAATGCAAGAAAAAGTATCCTTTCAGATAGAGACATTACAACGCTTGTCTAATAAAAAACCAAAATTTAAGGAGGAGACATTATTAAAGATAAAAAAAATGCAACAAACATTAAAAACCACAAACACTTATAAAAACACACCTATTGATGATTGTAGAAATAATTTATTAGGATTAGAAGGTATGATGAGTAAGACCTATTTTAAAGCCATAAACAATTTTTTACCAGCCGAAATACAATTTACAAAAAGAAGTCGAAGACCAGCATTAGACTATTTTAATGCAGCATTAAATTACCTTTATGGCATGACTTATAGTATTGTAGAAAGTGGCGTTTTTGCTAAAGGATTAGACCCATTTGTAGGTTTTATGCATACCGATAATTATTTAAAAACAAGTTTAGTTTTTGATTTAATAGAACCGATAAGACCTTTAATAGACCGAATGTTAATCGATATTTGTATGGCAAACCAATTACATAAAAGCCATTTTATACCCAAAGACCAAGGGTATTGGTTAAGTAAAGAAGGCAAACGATTATTAATACCAACATTTAACGACTACTTATATAAGAGGATAAAAGTAGCCAATAAAGTGCAACGATTAAAAGATATTATATATAGTTATAGTAACGAGTTAGGAAATTTAATTTTAAAAACAGAAAACCAATGATTTATTTATTATTATATGATATAAGCAGTGATAGCATACGCACTAAAATAGCCAAATTGCTCATTACCGAAGGTTTTGAACGATTACAATTTTCGGTATATACAAATATAGAAAACCCAAAAAATAATACCGTTTTATGGCAGCAATTACAACTATTAATAGCAAAAGAAAAAACAGCAAAATTATATAGTATCACATTAACCAAAAATAATTTTAAAAATATGAATATTATTG
>WFMU01000491.1 GCA_015488935.1 Flavobacteriaceae bacterium
GAATTTCAATTGCTTGAAAATATCTTTAATGGTGTAAATTGATTCAAGATTACAGTACTAAAACCAAAGATTTAGTTTTAGCACAAGACGAATTATTGGCAACTAAACTTGTTGCAACTATATTAACAAATAATGGTAAATAACTTGAAAACCTAAAAACGTAAGTGTTTTGTAATAAAAGGACATAAAAAACACCTTAAAATTATGATTTTAAGGTGTTTTTTTTACAATTCAATATAAAATTGAATCGTTATAATTACTAAATTGCAGCAACAAATTTGGTTAATTTTGATTTTAAGTTACCTGCTTTATTCTTGTGAATAATATTATTTTTTGCTAACTTATCTATCATAGAAACCACAGAAGATAATCTTTTTTCTGCTGCTTTTTTATCTGTTTCTGCACGTAAGTCACGTATTGCATTACGTGTACTTTTGTGTTGTAATCTATTGCGTAATCGCTTAGCGTTATTACTTCTTATTCTTTTAAGTGCTGACTTATGATTTGCCATTATTCTTGTTTAAATTTGTAGCCCGTAGGGGAGTCGAACCCCTCTTTCCAGGATGAAAACCTGAGGTCCTAACCGATAGACGAACGGGCCTTAATTACATTTGTTTCAAAATCGAGTGCAAATATAATTCTTTTTTATACATCTACAAGTACTTTTTTACTTTTTTTTAATATGCTTTTGCAAACAACACTCTTTTGTGAGATGGCTTACCTGTTAGCACACATTTACCTTCTTCATTTTCAGTATCTAAAGCAATACATCTAATCGTAGCTTTAGTTAACTTTTTAATTTCTTGTTCTGTTGCAACAGTACCGTCCCAATGTGCAGAAATAAAACCGCCTTTAGCTTCTAGTACGGTTTTAAAATCGTTAAATGTATCTACTTTGGTAATATGATTATTTCTAAAAGTCAATGCTTTTTGGTATAGATTATCTTGAATTTCTTTTAATAAATCTACAACAACAGATGTGATATTTTTTTGTTTTACAAATTCTTTAGTTAAAGTATCTCTTCGTGCCAACTCAACGGTTCCATTTTCTAAATCTCTTGGACCAATAGCTATTCGTAGAGGCACTCCTTTTAGTTCGTATTCTGCAAACTTAAATCCTGGTTTGTGTGTTGTTCTATTATCAAATTTTACAGAAACACCAGATTTTCGCAATTCTTTTAGCATGGTATTAGCGACTTCAGAGATAGCATTTAATTGTTCTTCATTTCTATAAATTGGTACAATAACTACTTGAATTGGTGCTAAATTTGGAGGTAAAACCAAACCATTATCATCCGAATGTGTCATTACCAATGCGCCAATTAAGCGTGTGGTAACTCCCCAAGAAGAAGCCCAAACATATTCTTGTTTTCCTTCTTTAGTAGTAAATTTAACATCAAATGCTTTTGCAAAATTTTGTCCTAAGAAATGTGAAGTTCCTGCTTGTAATGCTTTACCGTCTTGCATTAATGCTTCGATAGTAAATGTACTTAGAGCACCTCCAAATCGCTCGTTCTCTGTTTTTTCTCCTTTAATTACAGGAATTGCCATAAAATCTTGTAAAAAAGTCGCATAAATATTGTGCATTTGTTTTGCTTCGTCCAAAGCTTCTTCGCTTGTTGCATGTGCTGTATGTCCTTCTTGCCATAAAAACTCTGCTGTTCGCAAAAACAATCTCGTACGCATTTCCCAACGCATTACATTTGCCCATTGGTTTATTAAAATTGGCAAATCTCTGTACGATTGAATCCATTTTCGATACGAATCCCAAATAATAGTTTCAGATGTTGGTCTAATAATTAGCTCTTCTTCTAATTTTGCTTTATCATCAACAATAATTTCTTTACCATCTTCGGAAGTTTTTAATCTATAATGTGTTACAACGGCACATTCTTTTGCAAAACCTTCTACATGACTTGCTTCTTTACTAAAATACGATTTTGGTATTAATAACGGAAAATAGGCATTTTGATGTCCTGTTTCTTTAAACATTTTATCTAATTCGGCTTGTACTTTTTCCCAAATTGCATAACCATAAGGTTTGATTACCATCA
>WFMU01000492.1 GCA_015488935.1 Flavobacteriaceae bacterium
ATTGCAGATATTGCAAAAAACGCAGGGATAACCACAAATAGAGCAGCCCTATTAGCTCGAATTGTTGCCTACCTCGATATAAATAATATTTTAGAAATAGGAACCTCTTTAGGTATTGGCACATTAGCCTTGGGTTTAGGTAATTCTAAAGCAAAAATAACCACAATGGAAGGCTGTCCAGAAACAATTAAAATACCGCAAAATAACTTAAAAAAATACCTGCAAAATAACATTAATTTTGTAATTGGTGAATTTGAAAAAACTTTGCCTAATGTAGCAGAAAATCAGCAATATGACTTGGTGTATTTTGATGGAAATCACCAAAAAAAGCCAACAATAGATTACTTTAAGCAATGTTTAAAAACCGTACATAACGATACCCTTTTTATTTTTGATGACATTCATTGGAGCAAAGAAATGGAAGCTGCTTGGGAATATATTAAAACGCATAAAAAAGTAAGCTTAACCATAGATACATTTTATTGGGGATTTGTATTCTTTAGACAAGAGCAACAAGAAAAAGAACATTTTATAATTAGACTATAATAATTATTTTGAAACCAATAATCGAAACAAAACGCCTTATTTTAAGAGAATTTCAAAAAACGGATGCAAAAAATATGTATGCCTTAAATCTCGATAAAAAGGTATTAAAATATACTGGCGATAAAGCCTTTAAATCTGTAGAAGATGCTGCAAATTTCTTAAAAAATTATAGCGATTATTCCAAAAATGGATTTGGTAGGTGGAGTGTTTTTCTAAAAAGTACAAATACTTATATTGGCTGGTGTGGATTAAAATTAAACGAAGAAGGTTTTGTAGATATTGGCTTTCGTCTTTTACAAAAATATTGGCATAACGGATATGCCACAGAAGCAGCAGAAGCATGTATTGATTATGGTTTTGGTACATTAAAATTATCCGAAATTATCGGACGTGCAGCCATTGCAAATAAAGCATCTATAAAAGTTTTAGAAAAAATAGGCTTACATTTTTGGAAAAAGGATACTTTTGAAGGAGTAAATGAAGCTGTTTATTATAAAATTACAAAGAAATTAAAAAATGAAAATATATACAAAAACAGGCGATAAAGGAAAAACATCGCTCTTTGGAGGTACACGTGTACCAAAATACAATTTACGCATTGAAGCTTATGGTACTATAGACGAACTAAATTCTTATATTGGATTAATACGCGATCAAGAAATAGACAAAAACACCTTTTCGGTATTGGTAAAAATACAAAACGAACTTTTTACCTTAGGCGCTATGTTAGCAACACCAAAAGACAAAGAATTATTAAAAAGTGGGAAAGAAAGACTAAATATTCCAAAAATAACAGCAGCAGATATTCACTTTTTAGAACAAGAAATGGATGCAATGGATAAAAAACTACCAGCAATGACAAATTTTGTTTTGCCTGGAGGGCATACTACCGTGTCATTCTGTCATATTGCAAGATGTGTTTGTCGTAGAGCAGAGCGTATAACAGTGAATTTGAGCGAAGAAGAAGACCTGAATAATATAACCATATCGTATTTAAACAGATTGTCTGACTACTTGTTTGTGTTGGCACGAAAATTGACTATGGATAACCAAGCTATAGAAGTACCTTGGATACCAAAAAAGACAAAGTAGCTTACGAGTAATAGATTGAAGTTCTTTCAAATAAAAAAAATACTTTTGCAAAAATTTGTATATTCCAACTAAAAAATTACTTTTGCAAAAAATAAAATACCCTTAACTATGTATTGGACATTAGAATTAGCATCGTATTTAAGTGATGCGCCTTGGCCTGCAACAAAAGACGAATTAATAGATTATGCAATCCGAACAGGAGCTCCTCTTGAAGTTGTAGAAAATTTACAATCAATAGAAGATGAAGACGATTCGTATGATGTAATTCAAGATATTTGGCCAGATTATCCTACAGAAGAAGATTTTCTCTGGAACGAAGATGAATATTAATAATATTTTAAACTAAAAAGTCTCCAATGAGGCTTTTTTTTGTTTAAACTTGTTTTGTCAGTTGGCAAAAATTGTACATTTGTGCATTATAAAACCGTTTTTAAATAAAACGTAACATAAAATAACTTGTTTACTCACAAGTAAATAAAATATAACATTCCTTAAAAATTATTAAGGAGAAATAATACAACCAAACTATGAGTTTTATAAATTCAATAATAAAAGCCTTTGTTGGCGATAAAAAGAAAAAAGATTTAAAAGAATTAACTCCTTTTATTAAAAAAGTACATGCATTTGATTCGGAAATGGAAAATCTTAGTATAGATGAACTAAGAGAAAAAACAGATGGTTTTAAAAAGAAAATAGCAGCAGCTATTAAAGAATTTAAAGACCAAATAGAAACATTATCTAAAGAAGCAGAAACAGCAAACGTTGATAGAAAAGAAACAATATATTCAAAAATAGACCAATTAAAAGAAGAATCCTATAAAGTATCTGAAAACGTATTAAAAGAAATTGAAGCAGAAGCATTTGCAGTAATCAAAGAAACAGCAAAACGCTTTACAAATAATGAAGAAATAGTTGTAACTGCAACACCTTACGATAGAGAGTTAAGTGCAACAAAAGATTTTGTAAGTTTAGAAGGTGAAGACAAAGCAATTTGGTATAACAGTTGGGATGCTGCAGGAACACCAGTAAAGTGGAATATGATACATTACGATGTACAACTTATTGGAGGTTCGGTATTACACAGTGGAAAAATTGCAGAAATGATGACTGGTGAAGGGAAAACATTAGTATCTACACTACCAGTTTATTTAAATGCTTTAACAGGAGATGGCGTACATGTGGTTACCGTAAACGACTATTTGGCAAAAAGAGATGCTGCATGGATGGGTCCAATATTCCAATTTCACGGACTAACGGTGGATTGTATAGATTTACATCAACCAAATTCCGATGCTAGACGTAAAGCCTATAATTCTGACATTACCTACGGTACAAATAACGAATTTGGATTTGATTACTTACGTGATAATATGGCAAATTCACCAAAAGATTTGGTACAAAGACCACATAATTATACCATTATTGATGAAGTAGATTCGGTATTAATTGATGATGCACGTACACCACTAATTATCTCTGGAGCAGTGCCACAAGGCGATATACACGAGTTTAATGAATTAAAACCAACCGTTAGTGAGCTAGTTAACCTACAAAAAAACTACTTGGTAGGTTTGTTGGCAGAAGCAAAAAAATTAATAGCCGAAGGAAATACAAAAGATGGTGGTTTTAAACTATTTCGAGTATTTAGAGGTTTACCAAAAAACAAAGCCTTAATAAAATATTTATCGCAAGAAGGAATAAAGCAATTGTTGCAAAAAACAGAAAAGTTTTTTATGCAAGATAACAATCGAGAAATGCCAAAAATTGATGAAGAATTATATTTCTCTATCGACGAAAAAAACAATTCTATTAACTTAACAGATAAAGGAATAGCACACTTATCAGAAAAAAGTAACGAAGATAATTTCTTTGTATTACCAGACATAAGTTTACTAGTTGCCGAAATTGAAAAAAGCAAAAAAACACCAGAAGAAAAAGCACAAGCAAAAGACGATTTATACAAAGAATTTAGTGTAAAAAGTGAACGAATCCATACGTTAAATCAACTGTTAAAAGCATATACATTATTTGAAAAAGATGTAGAATACGTAGTGATGGAAGACAAAGTAAAAATTGTAGATGAGCAAACAGGACGTATTATGGATGGGCGTCGTTATTCCGATGGACTACACCAAGCATTGGAAGCAAAAGAAAATGTGAATATAGAAGATGCTACCCAAACATTTGCAACCATTACTTTGCAAAATTACTTTAGAATGTATAAAAAACTGTCTGGTATGACAGGTACAGCTGTTACAGAAGCAGGAGAATTTTGGGAAATTTACAAACTAGACGTGGTAGAAATTCCAACCAATATGCCACTAATCCGTAAAGATAAAGAAGATTTAATTTACAAAACAAAAAGAGAAAAATACAATGCTGTAATTGATGATATTGTGGCATTAGTAAATCAAAAAAGACCAGTACTTGTAGGAACAACATCTGTAGAAATATCCGAATTATTATCTAGAATGCTTTCTATACGAAAAATACAACACAATGTATTGAATGCAAAATTACATAAAAAAGAATCTGAAATTGTAGCACAAGCAGGAAATCCAGGTGTGGTAACCATTGCAACCAATATGGCAGGTCGTGGAACGGATATTAAATTATCTGATGCTGTAAAAACCGCTGGTGGTTTGGCAATTATTGGTACAGAAAGACATGATTCTAGACGTGTAGATAGACAGCTTCGTGGACGTGCAGGACGACAAGGAGACCCAGGTTCATCCCAATTTTACGTGTCTTTAGAAGATAATCTAATGCGTTTGTTTGGCTCGGAACGTATAGCAAAAATGATGGATAGAATGGGATTAAAAGAAGGCGAAGTAATTCAGCATTCTATGATTTCAAAATCTATAGAAAGAGCACAGAAAAAAGTAGAAGAAAATAACTTCGGAATTCGTAAACGATTATTAGAATACGATGATGTAATGAATGCACAAAGAGAAGTGGTATATAAACGAAGAAGACATGCATTATACGGAGAACGTTTGCAAGTAGATATTGTAAATATGATTTTTGATACTTGCGATACCATTGTAACTGAAAACAAAGCAAAAAGTGATTATGAGAATTTTGAATTTGAATTAATCCGTTTCTCATCTACAAGTTCGCCATTTACACGAGAAGAATTTAAAACAAAAAGCGAACAAGAATTAACAGATACTTTATTTGAAGCCGTATATAAACATTACCAAGAAAAAATAGAACGCAATGCTGTGGCAGCATTTCCTGTAATTAAAAATGTATATGAAACACAAGGCGACCAGTACGAAAGAATTGTAGTACCATTTACCGATGGAACAAAAACAATTCAAGTAGTAACAAACTTAAAAGATGCCTACGAAAGTGAAGGTAAAGTACTAATCAATGATTTTGAAAAAAATGTTTCTTTGTCTATTATTGATGAAGCATGGAAAAATCATTTACGTAGAATGGACGATTTAAAAACATCGGTGCAAAATGCACAATATGAGCAAAAAGACCCATTATTAATCTACAAGTTCGAATCGTTTAATTTGTTTAAATCAATGCTTCATAGTGTAAATAAAGAAGTATTATCTTTCTTGTTAAAAGGAGAATTGCCAAATCAAAATCCAAATCAAGTAAGCGAAGCTAAAGAACAAAAAAGAGAAAAGGTACAATTGAGTAAGGCAGATTTTAACAATCCGAATGAAGGAATGCAAACCAACCAAACCCAAGAAAGACAAATTACAGAAACTATCGTTAGAACAGAACGTAAAATTGGACGTAACGATAGAGTAGAAATAAGAAACGTAATGAGTGGCGAAAGTAAAACTGTAAAATACAAACAAGCCATACCATTAATTGAAAAAGGAACCTGGGTTTTAGTTGACTAAATTAAACATCTAATTGCATGTAGAATAGTTTTTTCTACAATTAGAAGTAAATAGTATTATGAAGTATAAAATTCCTATAAGTGTTTTAATATTTAGTATCACTTTTTCGTGTAAAACAAAAGAAAAACAACAAAATATAGCACCCAATGTTTTTGGAATAAAACCTATAGAATATGTAAAAATTTTAAAGAAAGGAATTGATGTAGATTGGGCAAAAACAAAACAAGGAATAGCAAATTATAATAAACAAGCAACAATCGATTTTAAAAAAAGAGGTTTTTCACATGTTAGAATTCGAATAAAAGAAAATGCTACAGAACAACTGTTAAATCATATAGATAAAATAATTAAAGATTGTTTACACGAAGATTTAATACCAATAATTGCATATCAAGGAAATGATTTTAAAAAAAATCCGAATACAGAAAATTTAGAAAAGGTAGTAGATTGGTGGAAAATCGTTGCCGAGAGATTTAAAGAAGTGTCTCCAAAAGTATCCTTTGATATACTTATTGAAGTAACCAAAAAACTAAATAAAGAACCAGAAAAATTGAACAATTTATACGAAAGAGTAGTTGCCGAAATTAGGAAAACAAATCCAAAAAGAATATTATTTATTTCACCAAGAGTACGTTCTAGTCCAGAATATTTATCCGATTTAAAAATACCAACAAAACACCATAATTATGTAATGGCAGAATGGCATTTTTATGCAGCAGGACCATCTAAAACAAATACAAAAAAGCTTTGGACCATAGGAACCGAAGCAGAAAAAAACAATATTCGTAAAAAAATAAAGACCGCAATAAATTGGCAGCGCAAAACAGGAATTTATACTTGGGTTGGAGCATGGATGCCAAGTAATTATAACGATGGTGATGATTATTCTATAGACGAACAAGTAGCCTTTGCCAATTTTGTTAGTTGTGTATTAGCAGAATATAAAATACCATTTGCTATAAATTCGGATACAAAATATTACAACAGAGAAACAAATAGCTGGAATAAAATAAGAAAACCAGTATTAAATGCAATACTTTTTCCAAGATGTAGGTAACAAAAAAGAAAATAAGTATAACAGAAACAATAATAAC
>WFMU01000493.1 GCA_015488935.1 Flavobacteriaceae bacterium
ACTTTGGTCACATAAAAAAAATAACTGATAATTATCAGATTTATCTTTTTTATGATTGATTACTTTTACGTTAGATAGAAAAAAATAACCAAAAAAAATAGAATTATGTCCGAAATAGGAGTATTTGAATTTCAAGGGAAACGATATGAATTTCCAGTAGAAATAGGAAGCGAAAATGAAATTGCAATTGATATTAAAAAAATGAGAAGTTCTACTGGAGGAATTATTACACTAGACCCTGGGTTTAAAAACACAGGTTCGTGTAAAAGTGCCATTACATTTTTAGATGGTGAAAAAGGAGTATTGCGTTATAGAGGTTATGCATTAGAAGACTTAGCAGAAAATGCAAAATTTTTAGAAGTAGCATACTTAGTAATTTTTGGAGAATTGCCAACTAAAAAAGAACTAGACCGATTTGAAAATACCATCAAATCATACACCATGCTAAATGAAGAAATGAAAGATATTTTAGACGGCTTTCCTAAAAATGCCCATCCAATGGGAATATTATCTTCATTAACAGGAGCATTAACAGCCTTTAATCCACATGCAGTAGATATACATAATGAAGAAGATATGTATGAAGCTATATGTAAAACCATGGCAAAAATACCAGTAATCGCTGCTTGGGCACACAGTAAGAATTTAGGAAAACCAATGAATTATGCGCATAACGATTACGATTACATAGAAAACATTTTGCAAATGATGTTTATGAAGCGTAATGAAAGATATACTACCAATAAAGTAGTAGCAGAAGCATTAGATAAATTACTAATTCTACATATCGATCACGAACAAAACTGTTCCACATCAACCGTACGTATAGTAGGTTCATCACATGCTGGTTTGTTTGCATCTATTTCGGCTGGAGTTTCTGCGCTTTGGGGTCCTTTACATGGAGGAGCAAACCAAGCAGTAATAGAAATGTTAGAAAAAATTATTGAAGATGGTGGCGATGTAGAGAAATATATTAATAAAGCAAAAGATAAAAACGATCCATTTAGATTAATGGGATTTGGGCATAGAGTATATAAAAACTTTGACCCAAGAGCATTAATTATCAAGAAAAGTGCCGATGCCGTATTAAAAGAATTAGATATTGATGACCCTACTTTAAAAGTAGCAAAACATTTAGAAGAAGTAGCACTTAACGACCCGTATTTTGTAGATAGAAAATTATTTCCAAATGTAGATTTCTATTCTGGAATTATTTATCGTGCACTTGGTATTCCTTTAGAAATGTTTACCGTTATGTTTGCTATTGGACGTTTACCAGGATGGATTGCACAATGGAGAGAAATGCGATTAAATGGAGAGCTAATTGGAAGACCACGACAATTGTATATCGGAAAAAATAAAAGGGATTTTAAACCATTAGAAAAAAGATAATAACCAAAAAATAAATGTCATTTGAACACGTTTTAAATGGCATTTTTTAATGATACTAACTATGAAATCTATAAAAATAATTAAAAACAGATCCGATGTTGGTGCAGGAACAAGAGGCTCTGATATGGGTGTAGATGCTATTGAAATAGCTGCGATAAATCAAGGAAATAAGTACTTTAATAATTACGAATATGAAGATGTTGCTACAGAAAATGAATCGGTATATAATAAAGTAAATAACTCTTTTGCAAAACGGATAGATAGCGTATTACACCAATGTATGCGAGTGAGTAATCATGTAAAAGTAAATTTACAAGAGCAAAAGTTTCCAATTGTATTATCAGGAGACCACTCTTCTGCGTTAGGAAGTATAAGTGGTGTAAAAGCAGCATATCCAACAAAAGAGGTTGGTGTTATTTGGATTGATGCACATGCAGATATACACTCACCTTACAGTTCGCCTTCTGGAAATATACACGGTATGCCACTAGCTGCTGCCTTAGGTAATGATAACCTAGATTACGAAATAAACGACGTGTCTAGAGGTACTGCAGAACTTTGGGATAGAATGAAAAATGTTGGTGTACTAGGAAAAAAATTATTACCAGAAAACTTAATTTATTTTGGCGTTAGAGATACCGAAGAACCTGAAGATAAACAAATTGAAAAATTTAATATAAAGAATTATCGCGTAGATGAAATTCGCTATCGAGGATTAAAAACTTGTGTTGCCGAAGCTATAAAACAATTGGATAATTGTGAAGTTATTTATATTTCATTTGATGTGGATAGTATGGATTGCGATTTAATTTCTTACGGAACAGGAACACCTGTACCAAAAGGATTTGATCAATACGAAATAATGCAGATTATAAATCAATTTGTTGAAACAAAAAAAGTAGTTTGTATTGAGTTTGTTGAAGTAAATCCACTATTAGATTTAAAAGGAAATACCATGGCAGAAACTGCTTTTGAAATTTTAGATGAAATTACAAAGACAGTAAAGACAAATATTTTATAGGCTATTTTTAATGCTAAAAACAACCTTTATTAAACTGGTAGAAAAATATACAAAGGATAACCTGTATATAGAAAAATTATGGCCTGAGATAGAAACTAACTATACCAGTAAAAAAAGACATTATCACAATCTTAGTCATTTAAAAAATATGTTGCTACAATTAGAGCATACAAAGGATGAAATAAAAGATTGGGATATTGTGTTGTTTGCATTATATTATCACGATATTATATATAAC
>WFMU01000494.1 GCA_015488935.1 Flavobacteriaceae bacterium
GTTATATGTTTTTTTACTGAATAGCTTTTTTTCTACGATATAATCGTAAACAGGCACAAACGAAATCATATCTACATAAATAGATGCTTCTTTTTTTGTTTTAATAAAGTCTTTGATTGCTGCTATTCTTTTATTTATTAGTTGATTTGCTTCTTCGCTAGTTTTACCTGTTTGTGTAATATTAAAAATAGCGACATACGAATCTGCCTTAATATTATTCAAACCTTTTATTTCAAAAATAATTTCGTCATTACTTGTAAATCTAAAATCAATATTACTATTCGGATAATGCACATTATTTAAGTAATTAACATTTCCAGATACTTGACTAAATAGAAACTGTGCTGTAAATAAATGTAAAAGGACTATTATATATTTTTTCATGGTTTTTGGTTTAAATTCACTTCAAAATTAAGTGCTATATAAAGCAAAAAAAAGTCAAAATGAGGGAGTTCCTGTTTTGAGTTAGTAAACGTGTATTTTGAATGTGTAAAGTGAATTTTACACACCTAAAATCAATTAAAATACTTCTTTTGTAAGAGGTCTCATTTTAACAAACCTTTTTTAAGTTGTAGCTTTGCTGTGTAATACCAATAAAATGAAATATATTTATAGCTTATTTTTTGTATTTTTATTTGTGACTAGCGTTAGTTTTTCGCAAAATGAAATAGACAAATTACACCAATTACATACCTACAAAGATTATGTTTCTGATGCTAATGGCAACCGTTTACAAGGCATAAAAGTTAGTGTTCTTGGTGGTGATTCGGATATTACCAATCGAAGAGGAGAATTCTCGGTAAAGGCAAAAATTGGCGATCAAATTGTTTTATCTAAAAATGGCAAAAAAATAAATTCGTATGTTTATGATGGTAGCTCACAATACGAAATTGAAGATAGAAGTACCGAGAATGATGCTAAACCTATTCGTAATATTGATGCAAAAAGAGCTTCTCCTAAATTCAAAAAAATCTCTAAAATTCGCTATGTATCTTCGTATAAAATGGCATTAGATTCTGCCAACTACTTTATTAAAAAAAATCCTACAAAGAGTATTCAATTTGTTGAAAAAGCATTAAACGCTACATCAAATAAGAAAAAAACAGCACAAGCTTATGAAACACTTGCAGATGCTTTTTTTGAATTAAAACAGTACGATTTAGCACAAAGTAATTATCGTATTGCTTATGCTAAATTAAGAGAATCTATTCCACTACAATTAAAATTAGCAATGACTTATTTTAAAACTTCACTTTTTAATGATGGTAAAATTTTATATAAAAAAGTTTTAAATAACAACAAGGCTATTGCATATCAAAAAATTAGGGCTTACGATGGTATTGCTAGTATTTACAGCGAAGAAAAGAACTATGATTTGGCAATTTTTAATTTAAAAAAGGCTTTGCAATTAGCAAAAGAACATGTCATTACTCCAAAAATAACAGATTTAAATTCTAAACTTGCCGAGATGTTAAGTTTGCAAGGAAATAAAGATAAATCGCAAACTTATATTTTAAATTCTATACAATCTGCTAAAAAAGAAGGTAAAAATAAAGCAATTGTACAAAGTAATAAAGCTGCTGATTTTTATAGTAAAAATAATAATTTTAATGAAGAAATTAAACTCCGTAAAGAAACACTTAAAGGTTTAGTTGACAATGAAATTAAAGAAATTGAAGTTTCAGATGATGCTGTAATTACCAAACAAAAAGTAAAATACGATATTGCAAATGCCTTAAAAAAACAGCGTAATTATCCAGAAGCTATTCAGTATTTTAAAGAAAGTGCTACGGAAGCCGAAACGGTTTCGGATATTGAAACAGAAAAAAAAGCCATTCAAGGATTATCGGAAGTATATGCTAAAATTGGCGATGATAACAATGCGCTTATTCATTATAAAAAATATACTAAATTGGTAGATTTAATTTATCAGCAAAAAGAAAGAGAGATTGCAAAGGCTGTTGCTTTTGGTAAAGACTTGGCTGCAAAACAAAGTCGTATTACTAGTTTAGAAAAGGATAGAGAACTCAACGAAAGTAAACTAAATTTATTTAAAACAGAGCAGAGTTTGGTTGAAGAAAATAATAGACGACAAAAGTTAATTATCTACTCTTTAATTGGTGGCTTATTGCTTCTTTTGATATCGCTTTTTTATATGTTCCGCAGTAATAAACAGCGCAAATTGGCTAATAATTTATTGGCTTTAAAATCACTTCGAAGTCAAATGAACCCGCATTTTATTTTTAATGCTTTAAATTCTGTAAATAGTTTTATTGCGAGTAATAACGAACGTAGTGCCAATCGTTATTTAACAGATTTTTCTACTTTAATGCGTAGTGTTCTCGAAAATTCTGAGCAAGATTTTATTCCTCTTGAAAAAGAAATTGAGCTGTTAAAACTCTACTTAAAATTAGAGCATACTCGTTTTGATAACAAGTTTGATTTTGAATTTAACATTGCCGATAATGTGCGTATTAACGAATTTCAAATTCCACCAATGTTATTACAACCATACGTAGAAAATGCGGTTTGGCATGGCTTACGCTACAAAAAAGAAAAAGGTTTACTACAAATAAATATAGAGCAACCAAGTAATGATACCTTAAAAATAACCATTACAGATAACGGTATTGGTCGTAAAAAGTCTAAGGAATTAAAATCTAAAAATCAACTAAAACAAAAATCGAAAGGGATGCAGAATATTAAACAGCGTGTTGCTATTTTAAACGAAATGTATCGCGATAAAGTAGATGTTTCAATTAGTGATTTGCAAGATGATGAAACTGGTACTAAAGTAGTTTTACTTTTAAAGAAAGATTAATTTTTCGCCAATTGTATTGTACTCTATCCTCCTGTCGGAAATGTGATGTGTTGGTATGCTCCAATATCTGATGTTGTTGTTCTATCTACACCCAAAATATCTTTTTGCAAGATAACATCTGTTAATACCGAAGTATCTGCTTGTGCTTTGGCGGATGAATCATCGCCAATAATTAAATCTATTTTACCTAATGTGGTATCGGTATTGTAAAAATTTGGGTCTAAATTAAATATATTGTTTTGGTAATTTGTCACATTTGTAAAATCATATAACGGATTATCTACATATTGATTATTAGCATCGGCAAATTTTATAACGCAGTTTTTAAAGGAATAATCAAATGTTGTTGTTGCTTCTTTATTTTCTAAACTTAATTCAATATTTTGATTTCCATAAATAATACAATTTGTAAAATTTGCTTCTAGGTTTGCAGTATAAATAGCAGTTTGCGTTTCAAAAATATCACTTAACATAACTACTGGATTTTGTCTATTGGAATTCTGCCAATAGTTTGCCATTGTGGTATGATAAAAATTATACTTTCCTCCTAACATTGCAGAAAAAGATGCCTTTCCATTGTTTCCAATCACTACATTTTTAGCTGTTATTTTTGCATTTCGTGCCAATATTCCAAAACTTGTAGTGTTGTATATTTGTGTATTGTTTGCTTGTAAGGTTTTGGTAACTATGGTACTATTAGAATCTACCAATAATCCTAAAGTTGCATTTTTAATTGTGGTATGATTTAAGAGGTTATTTATACTTCCTTCTCTTAACCATATTGCGCCCCACTGTCCGGGCACATCGTTATAATTTTCTTCTAACCTATCTCCTTGAAATATGACTTGATTTTCTAATGCTTCGGTTGTAGATTGTGTTCCATTTACAATTAAACTTGCTCCTTCTTGTACTATTATTCCTGAATTTTGATGAAAATAAAGTCGCGTTCCTGCTTCAATGGTTAGTGTTTTTCCTGTAGGAACACCTACATATCCATAAATTAAATATGGTTTATCGTTTTGCCATACCGTATTATCTACCAAGTTTGCACCTCTTATGGTTACCTCATTTCCTTCTCCATCTGTTGCTAATACTATTTCTTCGTAAGAGAATCCATTTTGAATTGCAGTTCTATTAGGACGAATTAAATTTACGTCTAAAACCAATGCCTCTAAATCTACTTTTTGCTCATTTAGTCCATTATCAAAAATAATTTCATCTCTATACATAAAATTTGGGTCTGTTACCTGATTAAAATCTACAGTAACTTCTGCAAAAACATAAATACTATCTTTTGCTAAAATATCGATATTTTGAAATGTTTTTCCTGCAATTCCATCTACATTTAGTCTATAAAATGAATTATTTCCTTTTTTTAATGTTATGCTTGGTATTGTAATATCTTGATTACTATTATTTCTTACCGTAAAACGATGTGTACTAGAGCTAATATTATCAAACACACGATTAAAAAAAATGGTATCTTGAGAGAATTCTAGTGTTCCATTACTCCAAACGGTACCAAAATCTTTTCTACATGAGCTTAATGCTATTAATAACATTATTATGGATAATTTATAGATTAATCTCATATTTTATAGGTTTCGATTTGGAAAAATTTATTATTCTTCTTTTAGTTATAAACTTTATTTAAAAGTAATTATTGTTTTTTTATTGCCTTAATTTCAAATAAAGTGTTCCATCTTTTTCCTGTTACAAAAAGGCGATTTTTTTCTTTATCGTAAGCAATACCATTAAGCACGTTATCTTGCCCTCTTTGTCCAGCTTTTTGTTGTAAACCATTCAAATCTAAAATACCATCTATTGCGCCATTTTTCGGATTTACAATTAGTATGATATTTTTTTGCCAAACGTTTGCATAAATTTCTCCATTAATATATTCTAATTCATTTAGTTTATCAACTTTACGTTTGTTGGAATAAGTTTCTATAAAACGCTCTTCTTTAAGTGTTTCTGGATTTAAGAACCACATTCTTTCTGTTCCGTCAGTTTTTATTAGGTGTGTACTATTATGGGTTAATCCCCAACCTTCTCTACTTTTTCCATAACCAAAGCTTTTTTCAAATTTAAAATCTTTTAGATTATAGATAAATCCTTCGTTACTTTGCCAAGTTAGTTGGTATATTTTGTCATTTTTTATGGTCATCCCTTCTGCAAAATATTTTGCTTCTAAGTTTATTTTTTTGAGAACTTTTCCTGTTTCAAGTGCTACTTTTCGTAGAGATGATTCTTTATACTGTCCTGTACTTTCGTATAAAAATCCGTTGTGGTATTCTAATCCTTGTGTAAATGCATTGGCATCGTGTGGATATTCATTTACTATTTCGTAACTATAAACGGTAGGTTTGTTTGGTGATAGTTTTATTATTGTATTTGTTAATTTTTTATTTTTTTTTCCATAAAATACAATTGCCGAAATGGTATGTTTTCCTAGTCTTTCGTTGGATAAATCGAAGGTGTTTTTGGTACTTGATTTTTTTCCATTTAAGGAATATAAAACAGAATCTATTGGTTTATTGTTTTTCTCGGTAACTTTTACGGTAAATTTTCCGTTTTTTGAAAGTTGTTTTGGGGTTTCTAACTTTAGTTCGTATTCATTATTACATGAGACTAAAGTAAAAATACTAACTAGTAGTAATATAAATTTAATATTCATTGGTTTTAATTTTGGTGCAAATTAATACTTTATGTAAAATTATTTGTTAATTTTTTCAAAAAATATACATAATCTATGAAACCTAATGA
>WFMU01000495.1 GCA_015488935.1 Flavobacteriaceae bacterium
TATAAAATCAAATCCTCAAATTTTTCATATAAAATATAGAAACACTGGAGTACATTATTTAAAACGTTTTCCTATAGGAATTCATTTTACATTTAAAAAAAATCAATTGAAATTATAGCGACATTACATACAAGTAGAAATCCAAAAATATAGAAAACAAGATCGTAATAATTAAACCATCTGTAACAAAAAATAATTCCTTTTACCTCGCTGCAACAAAATAAACTTATCTGCAATCAAATCTTTTGTTGAAAGTACCGTAGTATCCTTTACTTTTTCTTTATTTACCGAAATAGAATTTTCTTTTAATGCTCTACGTGCCTCACCATTGGATTTTAAAAACCTTGATTTCTCGTTTAAAGCAGCAATAATATCCATACCGTTTTCTAAATCCTCTTTGCTAATTTCTGCTTGTGGAACACCTTCAAACACATCTAAAAAAGTTTGCTCATCTAACGTTTTTAAATCGTCTGCAGTAGATTTTCCAAAAAGAATATTTGAAGCTTTTAAAGCATTTTCATACGCTTCTTTACCATGTGTCATTATAGTCACTTCTTCGCCAATTTTCTTTTGTAGCAAACGTAAATGAGGTGCTTCTTTATGTTCTGCAATCAAACTATCTATGGTTTTTTTATCTAAAAAAGTAAACTTTTTAATATAATTTTCGGCATCTATATCTTTAGCATTAAACCAAAATTGGTAAAATTTATACGGCGATGTTTTCTTGGCATCTAACCATACATTTCCACCTTCGGTTTTCCCAAATTTGGTACCATCTGCTTTGGTTATTAACGGACAAGTAAGCGCATAGGCTTTACCTTTTGCTATTCTTCTAACTAACTCAGTTCCTGTGGTAATATTTCCCCATTGGTCAGAACCACCAATTTGCAATTTGCAATTCTTCTCTTTAAACAAATGTAAAAAATCGTATCCTTGTACCAATTGGTAGGTAAATTCTGTAAAACTCATACCAACACTAGATTCAGAACTCAATCGTTTTTTTACCGAATCTTTTGCCATCATATAATTTACGGTAATATGTTTACCTATATCACGTGCGAAATCTAAAAAACTTAAATTTTTCATCCAATCGTAATTATTTACTAGCTCAGCTGCGTTTTCTTTATTGGATGAAAAATCAATAAAACGTTCTAATTGACTTTTAACACCTGCTATATTTTTTGCTAAAGTTTCTTCGTCTAACAAATTACGTTCTGCCGATTTTCCAGAAGGGTCTCCAATCATACCAGTTGCTCCACCAATTAGTGCAATTGGTTTATGACCATGACGTTGGAAATGCATCAACAATATAATTTGAACCAAACTACCAATATGTAAAGAATCTGCTGTTGGGTCAAATCCAATATAAGCCGAAGTCACTTCTTTTGCTAATTGCTCTTCGGTTCCTGGCATAATATCATGTAACATTCCTCGCCAACGTAATTCTTCTACAAAATTTTTCATTAGTATTGATTTTATTTAGATTGCAAATATATAAAAAGACAATAGGAGAAAAGAGAAAAGAAGCGAGAAAATTAGCCAAATAGAGAATCGCACTTATTTTCTCTTTTTTACTTTGCCAAAGCAATATGTTCTTGTAAAGATTCTATGGTTGTATTAATGATTAAACTATGAAAATCTTTGGTGTTATTTTTTGTTTGAATAGCTTCTAATGCTTTATAATAAGTAAGCCTTGCCGTATTGTTTCCTTTTAAATTTGCAATAGTATAGCCATTTTGCAATAAAATTAAATTCATAATTAAGCGGCAGGTTCTACCATTGCCATCTATAAATGGATGCACAGTTACAATTCTTTGATGCATTTCACTAGCCAATAATACAGGATGCATTTTGTTTTTATTACTATTGTAAAAAACAAAAATGTCTTCCATTTGCTTTGCTACCAAATATGGTTGCGGTGGTTTATGTGCTGAACCACTAATTAGCACAGGTACCTTTCTGTAAACTCCAGCATTTGCTCTATCGATGCCTTTTAAAATTAAATAATGTATTTCTTTGAGTATTCGTTCGGTAAAAGGTTCTTTATTTTTAACCAAATCCATAATAAAATCAATAGCTTCGTAGTGGTTTACAGCTTCTAAATGCTCTTTCATACTTTTTCCAGAAATAGTTAAGCCTTCATTAACAACCAAATGCGTTTCTTGAAGTGTTAATGTATTTCCTTCGATAAGGTTAGACTCAAAAGTATAATTTAGCATAAAATATTCTCTCATTTTTTCTAATTGTACCTTGTTTAATGGTTTTAAACTTTCCCAGCTCTTTTGCAGTTTAGAAACTTTTTTTAAAAGTAACTTTAGATTTTTATCTAAATTTAGTGATTTTTTTGTTGCTCTTACTTCGTATTTTATTTGCTCTTCGGCAACCATAAATGCTTCTAATGCAAACTCTTCATTTTGTAATTCGTAAACAATTTTATCTCCTAGCCATATCGAAAAAGCTTCTTTTTCATCTAAATTAAAAAAGGCAATAAACTGTTTTATTTGCTTACGTGTTGCTTTTCGTTTGCCACTTTCTATTTTACTTATTATGGCTGCATCAATATGTAAAGCGTAAGATACTTCTA
>WFMU01000496.1 GCA_015488935.1 Flavobacteriaceae bacterium
AAAAGAAGCTGAAATTTTAAAAATGCTTGGTGTTTCAAAAAATAAAATAGTTAAACGTTCGGAAATTTTAATAGAAATATGGGGAGATAATGACTATTTTAGCGGAAGAAGTTTAGATGTTTTTGTAAGTAAACTTAGAAAATATCTTCAAAAAGATAAGACCATCTCAATAGAATCTATTCCTTCTGTTGGTTTAATTTTAAACACTAAACCAATAGAACAAAAACAATAAATTGTGCTAGATGAATCGAACAAAATTATTATACGTATCAGATTTTTAAATGGTGTAGAACGACCTACTAAACGTAGTTTCGCCAAGATCTTATTGTTTGATGCAATTTTTAATTCCAATCAAATATAAAAGATTAATGAAACAGTTAATATTGGTTTTAAAATTTTGATATGCATATTCAATTATAAAATTTATTTAAATTGTTAAGTTTCTGTTCTAAGTTTCTCTTTTTTCGCCTTGCAGGCAACAATTTTATATCGTGCAGTTTTAATTCACAATATAAAAACTATTACGTAAAATTAGGCTAAATAATGGATACATTCAATTATTGGGAATTTGTTTTAATCGTTTTTTATTACTTGCTTATTATTAGCAACAAAATTAGACATTCTATAAATACCAATTTAAGTACCATGATTTTTGAAAGTGCTTATAATAAGGTTTTGGATGTTTTTTATTAGATTATGTATCCTTTTTTTGATATTATAAATTCTACAATCGAAATCCTACATTAAGATTTAATGCTGCATTATTAGCTTTCACAGATGTACAGCCTGAATCAGAATAAAGACCTGTTCTTTCACATATTTCAATAACCGTATTAAAACCTTGATAATATTCAATTTCAACAAAAAATCTCGCAATATTAATACCAAATCCTATTTTAAGTCCATAATCAAATTTTGATGGATCTCCAAAATCAAATACTTTTTTTGAAGTATTTACTAAAAAACCAAATTGAGGCCCAAATAACAAATATCGCCGTTTCCTATCATCATTAACTTTTATATCCAATGAAGTGTTTATATATGTTAATCTGTAGCGTATCGTTCCAAGGTTTAATCCAGAATATATTGTTTGAGTACTCCTATCACCTTGCATGGATAATGCTACTTTTGGTCTAAAACTAATCTTTTTAGAAAATTTATAATCATAAAGAACGCCAAATTGATACCCTAAGGATGGAGCTGGAACATTTTCTATTATTCCTTCTGTAAAAGTAGATGCTTTTACACCTCCAAATACAGCAAAATCAGATTGAGAGTAGGTCACTAAACCAATCATTAATGCTAAACTTAAAACTATTTTTTTTATTTTCATTTTTTTTATAAATTATATCATTCCAAACCCTCCAACGTTTCTACCAATTGTTCCCATTCACTTTCTAATGTACGCACTTTCTTTTTCTTTGCTTGGTATGCATCAAAAAAGCCTTCTTTTTTAGAAACGGTATCGTAATCTTGTGCTAGTTCAATATCTAAATTTACAATTTCTCTTTCTAGTTTAGAGATTTCATTTTCTACTTTACTTACTTTATTTTTTAGCTTTTTAATTGCTTTATCGTTTTCGTATTTTGCTTTATTGTCCGATTTATCTTTTTTAATAACTTCTTTTTTATTTAGTTTCTTTTCGGCTTCTCGCATATTTTCTAGTTTATGCGTTTCTAAATAGTAGTTGATATCACCTAAGTATTCTTTTATTTTATGATCTTTAAATTCATACACTTTTTCGGTTAAACCTTGTAAAAAATCTCTATCGTGCGATACTAATATTAGCGTTCCTTCGTAATCTTGTAATGCTTTTTTTAGTACATTTTTAGAGGCAATATCTAAGTGATTGGTTGGCTCATCCATAATTAATACGTTAAATGGACTTAACAGCATTTTACAAATTGCCAAACGATTTCGCTCACCTCCAGAGAGTACTTTTGCTTTTTTATCTACGGTATCTCCTCCAAATAAAAACGCGCCTAACATATCTCTTACTTTCATTCGATTAGAATCGGAAGAGGCATCTTCCATAATTTGCAACACGGTTTTTTCGCCATCTAAATATTCCGACTGATTTTGTGCAAAGTAGCCAATTTGTACATTATGTCCAGCTTTACATTGTCCTGCATAAGCTATTTCATTGACCATTATTTTGGCTAAGGTTGATTTTCCTTGTCCATTTTGACCAATAAACGCTAATCGTGCACCACGTTCTATTAATAGATTTACATCTTTTAAAACTTCTTTTTCGCCATAGGATTTTGCTAAATCTTCGATTTCAAATACAATTTTTCCAGGTGTTACGGATACAGGAAATCGTACTTTCATCACTGCATTATCATCTTGGTCTACTTCTATTCGCTCAATTTTATTTAATTTTTTAATAAGCGACTGCGCCATGGATGCTTTATTTGCTTTGGCTCTAAATTTATTGATTAAATCTTCGGTTCGTTTTATTTCTTTCTCTTGATTTTTTTGCGATTGCAATTGTTTTTCTTTGATTTCTGATCGCAATCCTAAATATCCTGTGTAGGACTTTTTAAAATCGTAAATCTGTCCTAAAGAAATTTCTATGGTTCTATTGGTTACATTATCTAAAAACATTTTATCGTGCGAAACCATCATTATAGCTCCAGTAAATCCTTTTAAAAAATTCTCGAACCAGATAATAGATTCTATATCCAAATGGTTTGTTGGCTCATCTAATAATAATATATCGTTGTTTTGCAATAGTAATTTTGCCAATTCGATACGCATACGCCATCCTCCTGAAAAGGTTTCGGTTAGACTATTAAAATCTTCGGTAGAAAATCCTAATCCTTTTAATATTTTTTCGGTTTGTCCTTGGTAATTGTATCCTCCAAGTAATTCATAACGATGTTGTAAATCGTCTAAATCATGCATTAACTGATGGTAATATTCGCTCTCATAATCGGTACGTTCTGCCAACTGTGTATTAATATCTTCTAGTTTTTTTTCGGTTTCGATAATTTCTTCAAATGCTTGGTACGATTCTTCTAAAACTGTTCTTCCGCCCTCAAAATCAATATCTTGTTTTAAAAATCCAATTTTAACATCTTTTTCAAAAGCAATAGTTCCTTTATCGTATTCTTGTTCTTTAGCAATAATTTTTAGTAAAGTCGATTTTCCCGCACCATTTTTACCAACCAAACCAATACGGTCTCCTGCTACAAGTTTAAATGTAATTCCAGAAAATAATTCTTCTCCTTGAAAAGAAACGGTTATGTTATGAGCATTAAGCATATTTTGTTACACAAGTTTTTGTTTATTCTATTATATTTGCAAAGTTTTGTACGGTAATTTTTGTACAATTGCGAAAATAAATAAAAGTTTGCTCACCTAAAGGATTTGTGCAAATTTTTATTCACTTTTAACTACTAACTAAAAAACATGTTTAAAAAAGGTTCTAAATTATATAGTATTTTTAATAATAAATGCCCAAGATGCCACGATGGCGATTTTTATGTGGATAAGAATCCATTTCATCTAAAAAATATTTTGACTATTCATGATAAATGTGATAAATGTGGCTTAAAATACATGATGGAACCTTCTTTTTATCACGGTGCTATGTATGTTTCTTATGGCTTGTCTGTGGCTACTTCTATTGCTACTTTTATTATCCTTACGCTTATTGGTATGGATTTAATGTGGCGTTTTATTGGTGTTGTTATTGCTTTAATCGTTTTAACTCCTTTTATGCTTAAGCTTTCGCGAATTATTTATATTAATATGTTTGTGAGCTTTGAGGAGAAGATTGGAGACGGAGGACGGGAGTTGGAAGACGGAAGTCGGATGTCCGAAGACTGAAGTTGGAAGACGGGAGACTGAAGTCGGAAGGCTAGAGGCTGGAGGCTAAATACTAAATCTACTAATATCCGTTTCTTTATCTAAAGGCGTTTTATTTTCTATATGTAAGTAAAGACTTTTTGCCATGGTTGGTGCCAACATCACACCTCGTGTTCCTAATCCATTTAAAATAGCTAATTGTTTGTGTTTTGGATGTATTCCTAATAATGGTCGTCTATCTTTTACCGTTGGTCTTATTCCTGCAACATGATTTACAATGGTATATGGAGTATTTATGGTCATGTCTAACTTCATTAATAATTCCATTTCTCCTGCTTTAGACGGCTTTTGAGTTTTATCTTTCCAGTTAAATGTTGCTCCTACTTTGTATAAATCTTGTCCTAGAGGCAGTACAAAAACTGCTGCTTTTAGCAAATAATTTATCTGTAATTTTGGTGCATGTATGGTAATTAATTCTCCTTTTGCTTCGTTCATTGGTAAATAATTAAAAAACGGATTGTCTTTTAATCCAAAACCCTCACAAAAAACAATTTGTGTTGCTTTTATTTTTTTATAGCGAATTTTTACCTCTCCTATTTCTAAGTCGTTATGATAAAATGTTTCTTTTTGTATCGTATTTTTTTCTTCTAAATATGCTGTATAATCTTTTAATAGTCTATTTACATCTAATTTTCCTGTATGTTTTAGTTTTCCGAAGCCAAAAGGTGCTATTATTTCTTTTTTTGTATTTGGAATTAATTTCACATCCATATACTCTGTTAAAAGCGGTTTATCACAAGCTGTAAACCAATTATTTTGTTCTTCTATGGATTTAAACACGCGATAAATAGGTACATCTTGAAGGTATTTTGCTTTAAATTTATCTTCTAATTTTTTAAAAAAAGGCAATGCTACTTGCAATTGTTTTGTACCATTCCAAACTGGCGTAAATCGCTTTAATATTACAGGATTATACATTCCTGCAGCTACTTTAGAGGAATTTTGCGATTCGTTTTCAAAAACAACATAGGCTTTATTGTTTTTTTCTAATATTTCTATAAATGCCAAACCTGCAAGACCTAAACCAACAATAATATAATCTACTTCCATAATACAAAGGTAAGTTTTATAGCAACTAAATTTTAGAATGTGGTTAAATAAAATATATTTTTATTCAAAAAAATTAAATGTTTATTTTGGACTAACAACCAATTTGTCTTCCGATTTTTGAATTTCTTCTTTATTTAGCATCATTTTTACAAATTTGCCTTGTAAAAATTTTTGTACTTGGTCTTTATAATGTTTACTAAACACATTGCCAGATTGTCCTGTTGGCAATATAGTAATACTGTTTTCTACATCGTTAAAATCTATAATACGACGTGTAGATGGTCCTGCAGTAACTTTATAAACTCCTGTTTCTGTAAACCTAAAAATTTGATTGTTTAACACTTCATTTGTTCCATTTATCGGAAATGGCCCTACATTAAAATATTTTTTAAGTGGCGATTCTTTCTTCCCAATTAAATGCTCAAACGCTACAGTATGCACTTTATTCCATGTCCATTTATTAATTAAATTACCATGTTGATTTTCTAAAAATGCAATGGTCTCCTTAAAAGATTTTGTAATAATAGCAGCTCTATCTTCTACCATATTTGCAGTTTTTATATCATCGTTCCATATCGATTTTTTTGCTTCAATCTGTTTTGCAAATTGTCGTTTAACAATATCTGTTTTTAAAAATTGTTGAAATCCTTTTTTTCCTAATTCATCTTCAAAAACATTTTTTAAAAATTGGTATTTAAATTTGGTATAAATGGTTGGTGCTACTTGGTTAAGTTCAAAACTTCCATTCCAACTTCGCAGTATGGCGATAGATGATTTTTCGTTGGCCGTTAATCCTTCTTTTTTAATTTGTCGCACAATTATTTTTACTAAATCTGGTGCTACAGACGAAGTAACATCTGTAATCAAATCTTTCATTTCCTTAGTAGAAATATTCGTTAAATTTGTTAATACATCGGTAATTCTTTTTGCTCTATCTTCTGGTAAATAATACCCAGGATACAATCCTCCTTTAATTTTATCTGGTTGGTTGTTGGCAGAATACACATAATTCCACGATGGATTTATTGATTGCGGATTATCGGCAAAATCGATATAATCCAATACATCATCTTCGCCATTTGAACCGTTTAATACAAATTTTGTATCTACGCCATTTTTATGTCTGTATAGTTTTCCTGCTGCAAACCAAGCAATGTTATCTTGTGCATCGCCATACATTACATTTAATCCCGGAGCGTGTATTTTTTCTACACCAGACACAAAATCAGCCAAACTGTTCGCATGAGAAATTTGATAACTTGCTGTTAACATTTTATTGTCAAATTTGGTATAAACCCAATCCATAGCCATTGGTTTTTCCGATTCTATTACATCGAGTACATCATTCATCACAGGACCATGTTTGCTTACTTTTACAGTAAAAGTTTCGTCTGGTTCTCCTTTAATTTTAATGGTTTTTGTTCTTATTTCATAAGGTATAAATTCATTTTTTGTTAAATATTCGTTATGGTTATTTGGATTTTCTTTTTCTTCGTAAAAATCAATATCATCATTTTCAAACATGGTTAAACCGTAGGCATATTTTCTATTATGTCCTAATAACGGAAATGGTGTTAGTGCTAAATTAAATCCGTAAATTTCAAAATCTGGACATACAATATGTGACTGGTACCAAATTGTTGGTTGGGAATATGCAATATGTGGGTCATTTGCAAAAATTACTTTTCCTTTGGCGGTTTTTTGTGGTGCTATTACCCAAGAATTACTTCCAATAAATGGCGAAACAGGTACATTTTCCATAATATTATCTACTGCGGCTACAAATTCACTTTTTATATCTTTTGCTTCGTTAAAAATTGGAATTATTGTTGTATTTTGATTTACTTTTATATCCAGTTCCTCCAAATATTTGGCACTTAATTTCTCTTTCATTTTACTGAGTAATGGATCTGTTTTATGAGCCATTGCAAAACTAAAACTCATATATCCATAAACATTATAAATGTCTTTAATCGTAAATTTTTCTTTTTTAATACCAATAATTGTATATTCTATTGGTGTTGCTCCTTCTTTTATAAATTGATTTACACCTTTTAAATAAGC
>WFMU01000497.1 GCA_015488935.1 Flavobacteriaceae bacterium
AAATTAGATATGGTAAAAGAAAGCAATACAAAAGCGCATGTATTGCAAGAAAATAAATCCTATAAAACAGAGATTACACAAGCAGCATTTTATAAAAAAGAATACACGGTAAAAGTAAATAACAACACCTACAAAGTAGCCATAGCTGATGATTTAGATGTGTTAATAAAAGAAATGGGATTCGCCTTAGGGAAATCAAAAAAAGTAAACGAAGTAAAATCCCCAATGCCGGGATTAATACTAGAGATGCATATAAAAGTTGGACAAGAAGTAAAAGAAGACGAAACGTTGTTAGTATTAGAAGCCATGAAAATGGAAAATAGTATTGTATCGCCAAGAGATGGCATAATAAAAAATATTACAGTTAGCGTAGGAGAAGCAGTAGATAAAGGTGTAATCTTAGTTGAATTTGAATAAAGGTAGCATGAAAAAAATATTAATAGCAAACCGAGGAGAAATTGCCATTCGAGTAATGACAACAGCCAAAAAAATGGGCATAAAAACAGTTGCTGTTTATTCCACAGCAGACAGAAATGCATTGCATGTAAAATTTGCAGATGAAGCAATTTGTATTGGAAATCCACCATCAAATGAATCCTATTTATTAGGTTCAAAAATAATTCAACTAGCAAAAGAATTAGGTGTAGATGCCATACATCCAGGATACGGATTTCTAAGTGAAAATGCAGCATTTGCAGAAGAAGTAGCACAAAATAATATTATTTTTATTGGACCAAAATCCAAGGCAATTCAAATTATGGGAAGTAAGTTGGCAGCAAAAGAAGCTGTTAAAAATTACAATATACCAATGGTACCAGGAATAGATAATGCCATTACAGACGTATCTAAAGCCATAAAAGTTGCCAAAGAAATTGGATTTCCAATACTTATAAAAGCATCGGCAGGTGGTGGTGGAAAAGGAATGCGCGTAGTAGAAGAAGAAAACGAGCTAGAAGCGCAAATGGAAAGAGCCGTTAGTGAGGCAGTATCTGCATTTGGAGATGGCTCTGTTTTTATAGAAAAATACGTACAATCACCACGACATATCGAAATACAAATACTAGCAGATAGCTATGGAAATGTAATACATTTATTTGAAAGAGAATGTAGTATTCAAAGACGACATCAAAAAGTGGTTGAAGAAGCACCATCATCCATACTAACACCTACATTGCGAAAAAAAATGGGCGAAGCAGCAGTAAAAGTAGCCAAATCGTGCGATTACCTAGGAGCAGGAACCGTAGAATTTTTATTGGACGAAGAAAATAATTTCTATTTTTTAGAAATGAATACCAGATTGCAAGTAGAACATCCAGTAACCGAACTAATTACAGGAATAGATTTAGTAGAACAACAAATAAGAGTTGCAAGAGGAGAAGTACTAAGTATAAAACAAGAAGATTTAAAAATTTGCGGACATGCATTTGAATTACGTGTATATGCCGAAGATACCTTAAATAACTTTTTACCATCTGTAGGTAAATTAGAAGTATATCAACTTCCGAAAGGAAAAGGAATACGAGTAGATAACGGCTTTGAAGAAGGCATGGAAATACCAATTTATTACGACCCAATGTTATCTAAACTAATAACCTACGGAAAAACAAGAAACGAAGCCATACAATTAATGCTAACTGCAATCGAAAAATATAAAATAGAAGGCGTACAAACTACATTACCATTCGGAAAATTTGTATTTGAACATGATGCATTTCGCACAGGAAATTTTAACACACATTTTGTAAAAAACTATTATTCTGCAGAACTATTAAAAGCAAAAATAGAAGAAGAAGCAAAAATAGCAGCAATGATAGCCGTAAAGCAATACCTTAACGATAAAAAACAATTGCGATTGCCAGTTTAAACAAAAGTTAAAAACCTTGCAGTATTAAAGAATATCTAAAATGAAACAAAAAAGAAACGAATTAAACGATAAAAAAGCAAAAGCCTATTTAGGAGGTGGCGAAATACGAATAAAAAGACAACACGAAAAAAAGAAACTAACCGCAAGAGAGCGTGTATATTATTTGTTAGACGAAGGCTCGTTTGAAGAAATAGGAATCTTAGTAACACATAGAACCAAAGAATTTGGCTTAGAAGATGAAATTTATTACGGCGATGGTGTTATAACTGGATATGGAACTATAAACGGACGATTGGTATATCTATTTGCACAAGATTTTACAGTATTTGGAGGCTCATTATCCGAAACACACGCCGAAAAAATATGTAAAGTAATGGATTTAGCATTAAAAGTTGGTGCACCAATGATTGGATTAAACGATTCTGGAGGCGCAAGAATTCAAGAAGGTGTAAGGTCGTTAGGAGGATATGCCGATATTTTTTACAGAAATGTACAAGCATCTGGTGTAATACCACAAATATCTGCCATTATGGGACCATGTGCTGGAGGTGCAGTATATTCACCAGCCATGACCGATTTTACCATGATGGTCGAAGATACTAGTTTTATGTTTGTAACAGGTCCAAACGTAGTAAAAACAGTAACTAATGAAGCGGTGACCTCCGAAGCATTAGGAGGAGCAAGTACACACGCAACCAAATCTGGAGTAGCACATATTACATCGGCAAATGATATAGCATGTTTAGAAGATATAAAACAATTATTGCGTTATTTGCCACAAAATAATACAGAAACAACCAAAAAAGTTGCATTTGAATTAGCTGAAGAAGTACGAGAAGAATTAGCGAGTATCCTGCCAGATAATCCAAATAAACCGTACGATATGCATCAAGTGATTAAAGGAATTATAGATGTAGAAAGTTTTTATGAAATCCATAAAGATTATGCAGAAAATATTATTGTTGGTTTTGCACGATTAGGCGGAAGAAGTATCGGTATAATTGCCAATCAACCCATGTTTTTAGCAGGAGTGTTAGATGTAGAAAGCTCAAAAAAAGCAGCGCGATTTACACGTTTTTGCGATGCTTTTAACATACCATTACTCGTATTAGTAGATGTACCTGGATTTTTACCAGGAACAGACCAAGAATGGAATGGAATTATTAGCAATGGTGCAAAATTATTATATGCGCTTAGTGAAGCAACTGTACCTAGAATAACTGTAATTACAAGAAAAGCTTACGGTGGTGCTTACGATGTAATGAATTCTAAGCATATTGGAGCAGACCTAAATTACGCATGGCCATCGGCAGAAATAGCCGTAATGGGAGCCAAAGGAGCAGCAGAAATTATCTTTAAAAAAGAAATAAAAACCGCCGAAAATCCAGAAGAAAAATGGAAAGAAAAAGAAGCAGCTTATGCAGCAGCTTTTGCAAATCCGTATAGAGCAGCAAAAAGAGGTTTTATTGATGAAGTGATTTTACCAGAAAACACCAGACGTAAACTTATAAAAGCCTATGCTATGTTAGAAGGTAAAAAAGTAATAAAGCCAAAACGAAAGCATGGAAATATTCCATTGTAAATCAATTTAAAGTAACCCAAATTTTTCTTTTGAAAATTTCTAGAGAATGAGCCTAGACAAATTAAAGTAATACCAATTGTGAAGCAAAATACGTTATAAATAAATTAGAATATATTTTTCTTTTTTGAGGCATAAATTCTTTTCATAGCTATGTTTATGGGAATAATTTATAACAAAGAAAAAGGGAAATAGAACGGATTTATATAGCGTGTTTTGCTTTGCAACTGGTATAAAATGATGTGATGCTAAAAA
>WFMU01000498.1 GCA_015488935.1 Flavobacteriaceae bacterium
ATTATTTACCATAAAAAAATAACATTTTAAGAACATATTAACATAAATTTAGTAACAAATTAACATCTTTGTAGTCTTACTATTTATATATGAAAATTTATCCAATAGAAACAGGAAATTTTAAATTAGATGGCGGAGCAATGTTTGGCGTGGTACCAAAGGTATTGTGGCAACGAACAAATCCAGCAGATGCTAATAATCTTATTAATATGAGTATGCGATGTATGCTTATTGAAGATGGAAATAGATTAATATTGATTGATACAGGATTAGGAAATAAGCAGTCCGATAAATTTTTTGGCTATTATTATCTGTTTGGCGATTTTACTTTAGATAAGTCACTAGCAAAATTAGGATTTCATAGAGATGATATTACCGATGTGTTTTTAACACATTTACATTTTGACCATTGTGGCGGAAGCATAGAATGGAATAAAGACCGAACAGGCTACGAACCAGCATTTAAAAATGCAAAATTTTGGACTAACAAGCAACATTGGCAATGGGCAACAGAACCAAATCCGAGAGAAAAAGCATCTTTTTTAAAAGAAAATATACATCCAATGGAAAGTAGTGGACAGCTAAATTATGTTACAATAGGAAAAACAAACTATATAAAAAATTCCGAATTAGGATTTGATATTTTTTTGGCAGATGGCCATACAGAAAAACAAATGTTGCCACACATTTCTTACAAAGGAAAGACCCTAGTTTTTGCAGCAGATTTATTGCCAACTGTAGGACATATACCACTACCTTACGTGATGGGTTACGATACAAGACCATTATTAACAATGGATGAAAAAAAGCTTTTTTTAAATAAAGCTGCAAATGAGGAATTTTTCTTATTTTTGGAACACGATTATACCAACGAACTATGTACAGTAAAACATACAGAAAAAGGAGTTCGACTAGATAAAACATATAAATTTAACGAAGTATTTAATTAAAAACAATAAAATGAAATTTACAAGATTAGTATTAGGACTGGGAATTGTCTCCATAGCATTATCGAGTTGTAAAACAACAAAAGCAACAAGTAAAAAAGAGGCTACACCAATTATGGTTACAGCAACAGATAGTGTTGTTGCCAAAAAAGGAGATTTAACCGAAGCGCAGCTTAAAAACTGGCCACACATGGATATTTTTAAAGATTCTGTGCCAGGAATGAGCTTGGAAAAGGCCTATGATTTTGTGAAAAATAAAAAAAGTACAACAGTTATTGTTGGTATTGTAGATTCTGGAGTTGATATTGAACATGAAGATTTAAAAGATGTTGTTTGGACCAATCCAAAAGAAATTCCAGGAAATAATAAAGATGATGATAATAATGGCTATGTAGATGATTTGCATGGTTGGAACTTTTTAGGAGATATTGATAAAGCTGATTTAGAATACATCCGAATTGCTAAAAACCCTTCTATTACTTCAAAAGAAGAAGCAGACAGAGCTAAAGCATTTTTAAAAGGAAAAGTTGAAGAAGCAAAAGCAAATAAAGCTCGTTATGAGCTTATGTTGCAAGCAGTGAAGAGTGCAGATGAAAAATTAGCAAAACACCTTGGTAAAGCAGATTATACAAAAGAAGAAGTAATGGCAATTAAAACAGATGATGCTGCTTTAAAACAAAGTGTTGCAGTAGCTTCTCAGATGTATGGATTTGGATTGTCTAAATTATCTGAAGCTATTTCGGAATTAACAAAATTAGTAGAAAGCTCTACAGAATTATTAAATGGAGACAATTTAAAACACAACTATCGTAAAGTATTAAACGACGATGAAAATGACTTTAGCAATAAATCGTATGGAGATAATAACGTTTTAGGAAAAGGAGAACATGAATTACATGGTACACACGTTGCAGGAATTGTAGCAGCATCTAGAAATAATGGTATTGGTATGAATGGTGTAGCAGATAATGTGGAGATAATGGTGGTAAGAGCAGTGCCTGATGGAGATGAGTACGATAAAGATGTAGCATTGGCAATTAGATATGTTGTAGATAATGGAGCTAAAGTAGTAAATATGAGTTTTGGTAAAGCATACTCACCACATAGCGATTGGGTTTATGATGCCATGAAATACGCAGCAAAACACGATGTGTTATTAGTTAAAGCAGCAGGTAATGACGGTCAAGATATTGATGTAGCAAAAAATTTACACTTTCCAACCGACTCACCAGTAACAGGTTCCGAAGAAATAACAGATAATGTTTTAACCGTAGGAGCAATGACACGTCATTTTGATGAAAATTTATGTGCAAACTTTTCTAATTATGGAAAAACACGTGTAGATATTTTTGCACCAGGATTAGAAATTTATTCTACCGTACCAAAAGATAATAAATACCGATTTTTACAAGGAACGTCAATGGCATCTCCAGAGGTGGCAGGTGTAGCAGCTTTAGTACGCTCTTATTATCCAAAATTAACCGCAAAACAAGTAAAATATATTATTATGAATTCTGGTATCGAATTTCATAAAAATGTAATTGTACCTGGTTCTAGAACTAGAAAAAATCCAAATGGAGAGCAAAAAAGTTTTGACGAACTATCTGTAAATGGAAGAATACTTAATGCTTATAATGCATTATTAATGGCAGATAAAATGAGCAAATAATAAATAAGTTTATAAGTATAAAAAGCCATCAAT
>WFMU01000499.1 GCA_015488935.1 Flavobacteriaceae bacterium
ATAAAAATATACCTTGTAAAGAAGTTATATTTTCTTTTAAAGCAGATGAATTCAGACAAGGAGAACTGATTAACTTTTTTGATGAAACTGAAGGTGCAAAAATTTGGAGTTGGAAATTTGGAGATAGTACTGATGTAGAAAGTTTAAAAGACCCAATTCATATTTTTAAAAAACCGGGCGAATACAAAGTAACACTTTTGGTAAATAATACTTGTGAAAAAGTTGTTACTATTAATATTAAAGAAAAATTAGAATTATTAGACCCAGATAAATTTCCAAAATTTACACTACCAAAAAGTATTATGGTAGGTGAAAAACTAAAAGTAAAAGACATGACTGAAAATGCCTCTACTTGGGAATGGCGATTTGGAGAAACCTCTTCGGTTAATGCAAAAACAAGATATGCTAGTTATGTTTATGAAGTTCCAGGTTTAAAAACAGTTTCATTAGTCGTAAATGGCGATTTAAAATATATGAAGGAACAAAGAATTCTAGTAACTCCAAAACCAGAAGAGAAAACAAAAATACCTTTGATTAAAGCTATTCCTAGAACACCTGATTTTGGAATAAAAGCAAAACCTAAAACCGCTATTAAAGAAAAACCAAAAGAAAAACCAAAAGCAAAAAAAATAGTACCGTTTATTAATGAAGCTAATTTTAAAAATAAAATAATCCTAGTTTCTAAAGATAAAATGAGACCAAGACAGTTTAGCGAATATATGTGTGGTAATATTAATCAATCTATTGTGGTTAATGGAAAAAACACAACTTTTCTTGTCTTTTGTCAAAAAATTCAAGGTAAAAAAATTAAAATTAAAAGGCTCTCTCTATTTAGAGATCCAGGTTCTAATTGTATAAAATCGGTTGCTATTAAGTATAGAAGTATTGGCGTATGGTAATTTAAAAAATAATTTATGAAACCAAAATATAATCATAGAGTAAATTGGATTGATGGAATGAAAATTAATAAAGATCACTTTATTAGTTTTGAAAATGCCATCATATCTTTAATTAATAATTCTGAAAAAAAATATCTTACAACTACTAAATTTGGATTGTTACCAGATTTTTCTGGAGATGGTAGCTCCATAGATATTGCTGTTTCTATTGATGGACAATCTACTATTGAGGTTGTATTGAATAAATGTAAAGCAATAACACTCGGTGGCTATCAAATCGATATAAATGAAGATACAGTAGCCTTATTAGAGCATTCTGGGCATATTCTAAAACAACAGTATTCTATTAATAAAGATGAAGATGAGTGGTTTGTGGTTCTAATTGTTAATCCAACAAGTAGAATTCCTGTTGGTGATGCCGATCCAGAAGAAGAGCCGCCAAGACATCCTTTCGTTATTTCAGAATTTAAACTCGATATACTACCAAAATCAGAAGTCTCTAAACAAGAAATGGGATTGTACCATATTACGGTTGCTAAGATAGCATTAGATAATGATGTTCCAGTTTTAGACGAAAATTTTATTCCTCCTTGTACTTCTATTCAAAGTCATGCAGATTTAAAATTTGTATATCAAGAAATAGGTACTTTTTTAAATAAAATGGAAGCTTATAATACTCAAATCATTCAAAAAATATTTCAAAAGAAACAAACAAATGATTTGGCACACATGGTATTGGCACTTTCGCAAAATGTGTTGTTTTATCTAAATACTATTATTTCTGAATATAGAATTAAAGATAGAAATGAAGCTCCTGTAGAAATGATTCTTAAATTAATGGGATTGGCAAGAGTTATTAAAAGTAATCTAGATGTATTTATAGGTACAGGTAAAGAAGATTTATTAAATTATCTTACCGATTGGTGTGACCTAAATCAAGGTGCATTCGAAAATGTAATGATTAACTTAATAGAATTAGAGTACGTACATACCGATATTAATGATTCTTTATTTAAAATTTCTTCGTTTACAAGATTAATGTTATCTCTATTTAAACGATTAAATGAGCTAGATTATATTGGTAGTAAAGAAAATTCTCATATTTTTGTAAAAGAAGAAATTGTAGAAAATAAAAAAGAAATACAAGGTAGAAGAAGTTTTCTACTAGATTAACTGAACTAAGAAACTATATATGAAACCAAAGAATTTAAA
>WFMU01000500.1 GCA_015488935.1 Flavobacteriaceae bacterium
GAAAAGCATGGATACTAAATATGGTCAAATAATAAATTAAAAAGATACCTTACAGCACAAAAATAGAAATAAAAAAATGTAATTTTATACCATGGATAATGAGAATTTTTTTGAAAGAGTATATCATGTAGTACGAAAAATACCTTTTGGTAAAGTAACCTCTTACGGCGAAATTGCAAAATTTTTAGGCGCAGCACGTTCTGCAAGGATGGTAGGTTGGGCTATGAATGCTGCGCATAACGATGTTACTATTCCTGCACATCGTGTTGTAAACAAACAAGGTATATTAACAGGAAAACATCATTTTAATGGTACCAATCTAATGCAACAATTATTAGAAAATGAAGGAGTAACCATTGTAGATAATAAAATTATGAATTTTAAAGAGGTATTTTGGATACCAAAATAGAATTTGTAACTTTGTTATTAAACGCAACCAATACCTCGGCATTATGAAAGCTTTAAAAATAATTATCTGTATTTTAGTAATCAGTGTAAAAATAAATGCACAAACTGTTATAAATAGTGAAATAGGTGTTTATTTAGGACCAACTTTCATGCAAACCGATTATGGAGAAGCCCATAATTTTAAAAGCTCTACTAACAATGGTGGATTTGGATATGGTATCGCTTATGTAGCAGCTTTTTCTAATTCAAAATACAATTCAATAGTATTCTCTACAATCTCTAAACATCTTAAAGAACGATTTGAATTTTCTTTTTCAAAAACAAGATTCGAATATGACGGTGCGCCTGTAAACAACCTTAGTAGCCCAGAATACGAAAACTATAAAGCAATGAAAGGAGAAACAAAACTATATAATTTTGGGCTTCTTAGCGAAATATATTTTCTATCGTTAGAACATCATTCTAAATTTCAACCATACTTTATTACAGGAATGTCTTATACAAGTGCTACACCCAGTTTAAAAACAACAAAACCTTTGCCAAATGCCTTCTTACCAGAAAGTGACAATGTGTTTTTAGAAAAACAAAATGTATTTTCTTTTACATCTGGACTAGGATTTCGGTATAAATTAAATAATATAGACTTTTTATTAGAATCGAGATACAATCCTTTTTTCTCTGATCGTATCGAAGGATTAGATGCTAATGTTGATGCAGATAAAAATAACGACACTCAAGTTATCTTTAACATTGGAATTGTATTTCATTTGGATAAAAAATATAGAAAACTATACTAGCTAAAATTTGATATCATACCAATTACATTGTCCAATAAAAAATAGTTGTTTTTTTGATAAAGCTGTTTTGGTAAAACAGCTTTACCTAATAATAGTATTTGTTTCTTCTGTCTTTGCATCTTATATTTAGAAGCAAAGCAATTATATGTCTTTTGCCAGAAAACAGTTGTAAAACAATTATTCTTTTCCTGCAACATAATCTTGTAAATAGCTAAAACGTTTTGTTAGTTTACCATCCTTAGTCATTCTGGCACGTTCTAAAACACCATCTGCATCGCCATTAAAAAATGCAGGAATAACATGTTTGGCAAACATATTACCAAAACCAACAGATGCATCATTTGGTAGTTCGCAAGGTAAATTATCCACTGCCATTACGGCAATTGCATCCTTGTTTTTAAAATCCACTTCTCTTTCTAATTGTACATCATAACCATATATAGGATTGGCAATAGTAGAAGGTCTAATAGTACAAGCAACAGGACCATCAATATCACAACTAATATCGGCAACAACTTTAATGTTAAAATCGGCAGATTTAGCATCTTCTCTTGTAAAAATATAAGGAGAACCTGCACCAAAAAAATGACCAGAAATATACATATCGGCAACTTTAGCAAAACGCATAAAATTGCTATCGTACTCTTCTGGATTATTATAAAAATCGTACCTATCAATATATTTTTTATCTTTACGTATATTGTAATCTAAAACATCTAATTGAGTATAAACAGGTTCGTTATATATAGTATTTACAAAAGCATCAGGTTCTACTTCTAGCATACCCATACCATCTAGCATTTCTTTTGCTCCATTGCTTACTTTACCTTTACCAGTAAGTGCAATTTTAATATTTGGTAATTTATTTTTGATATGCTTTAAATTCCTAATTAATTCGGCTTGATTTTCGGAATATTCTGCCTTCTTTAAATCAAACAAATCATATTTTAAGCCATAAGTTCTAAAACCATTATAAGCACCAACTATACCAGCATAACGCCCAAAAGCAACCGTTCTACGCTCTTTTATATCTGTAATTACTTCGTGGTCATACATTTCTATATTTTTATCTAAAATAGCACGTAATAAATTACGATTATAGGCTTGTTTTTTAAACGTGTGTGAAAAGAAAAAATATGCTTTATTCGAAATTAATGCATCTATAGGAACCTCTTTTACACCAAGTAGTACATCACAATCAGAAATATCGGTAGTTACTATTAAACCTTTAGATTTATAAGCATCGTCTGAAAAAACACGAATATCGGAACTTTCAATTTTAATTTCTAAATTAGGAAATTGTGCAAGTAATGCAACACAAGCATCTGGAGAAAAAACAACACGTCTATCTGGCGGATTCTTACGTTCTTTAATAATGGCTAACTTCATATAAAATATATTATGGTTTTAATTTTGGAATGAATTTTGCGTAAAATTAACTGAAAATGTCAATAATAGCAAAGAGATTTAAGAATTAATAAAAAATAATCTATTTTATATTCTCTATTTCTACATTCTATGTTACATTTGCACAAGTTCTTTGGGGATGACTGGTTTTGACAGCGAGGTCAAGTGAATTATAAGCATGTCGAGTAATGAAGTAGCACTCGTAAATCTCAATTTCAAACTATAAACGGTGAAAATAATTTCGCTTTAGCTGCTTAATCTGAATTAATAGTAAGATCAAGCCTCGTCGCACAAGGTGCGAAAGCTAAATGTCTCTATAAAAGCCTTGGTTAACGGCGTTTTGAATTGAGGCATCGTAAAAGTAAACCTAGAAACAGAAAGGTCTCGGTTCTGTTTTGAAACTTAAGAGAATAAGCTTAAAGTAGATCGTTTTTAGTCAGCTTTTTGTCGAAAATTTAAATAGAAACTAAGCATGTAGAAAATAGTTTAGTTGCTCGTTTGGACGAGGGTTCGATTCCCTCCATCTCCACAATATTATGTTGTGTTTTATTCTTTAGTACACAACTAAAAACCCGTAAATAATTACAAAATAATTATTTACGGGTTTTTTAGTGACAATACTATTCTTAAAAACTATTCTTTTACAATAGTTAATTCATTCATAATATGTTTTGATTTTGCTAGTTTATCAATAATAAATAATACATAATTATCTTTAACATGAATACTACGTGCAATTTCTGGTCTGTAATATACATCTTCCATAACACCTTCCCAAACACCATCAAATGCTAATCCAATATGATTTCCATTTTTATCTAATATTGGACTTCCAGAGTTTCCTCCTGTAATATGGTTAGTGGCTAAAAAGTCTGTAACCAAAGTACCATCTTTAGCTGCATATCTGCCGTAATTTTTTGCGTTGTATAAATCTATAATTTCTTGTGGTAAATCAAATTCTAAATCGTTTGGTTTGTATTTGGCAATTGCTCCAGATAAATGGGTTTTTGGTGTGTATAATACACCATCTCTTGGTTCAAATCCTTTTACTCTTCCATAAGCTACACGCATCGTAAAGTTTGCATCTGGATAAAATGCTTTCTTTGGATAAACTTCCATTTGTGCTTTCATAAATTTTCCCATAAGGTTATTTATTTCTACATTAATTTTATTTACTGGCGTAGATACTTGTTCGTCTATTAATTTTTGTTGTGCGTTAAATAGATTATATGCAGCATCTTCTTTAAGTGCTTTTGTAAATTCTTTTACTGTTTTTTTTGCAAATAATGCTTCTAATTTCTCTTTGCTTGTTAGATTAGAATTACTGTAAATTTCTTCTGCTAAAGCACTTGCAGATTTACTTTTTAATGCTTTAGATATAGCTTTACTGATGTATTTTTTATCTACATTTTTTACAAATAAATCCATTAATTGTGCAAATACTTCTTTATCTGTTTGCGCATCAAAATCTTTTATGATATTGTTTAAAATATAGTTTTTAAAACGATTTTTCATTGCGTTATAAAAAGCATCTCCTTGTGTTTCGGATCTTTTAACAAGCATATTTAAAATATTTGCTATGGATGGTAAATCTATATTTCTTCCAAATATTTCTGATGCGTAACTTTGTACTTCTACATAGGGTTCTAATTTTGTATATAATTCTTTCATTTGTGGCAGAACATTTTCATATTTTGCTTTTAATGTTGGTTTGTGATTTAATCTATTGGTAAAATCTTTTTCAAATGCTTCTTTTGCTTCAACAGCTTTAAAGCGTTTTAATCCTTGACTTTCTCCAATCCAGAATTTCCAATAGTTTGCTAAACTTGCATGTTTTGATGCTAATTTTAGTTTTAGTGCTTTATCTTTTGCCATTTTTTTATCCATAATGGCAAGGGTAACTTCACGTACTTTTACTCTAGCTGGATTTGCTAAATCTTGCTTTTGTTTTACTGCATAGGATGTTAAATATTCTGTTGTTCTTCCAGGAAAACCAATTACCATTGTAAAATCTTCTTCCTCTAAATCTGCCAAAGATATTTTTAATGCATATTTTGGTGTAAATGGTTTGTTATTTTTAGAGTATTCTGCTGGTTCGTTATTTGCATTTGCATAAACTCTAAAAATAGAAAAATCTGCGGTATGTCTTGGCCACATCCAATTGTCGGTATCTCCTCCAAATTTCCCTAAACTTGCTGGTGGTGTACCTACCAAACGCAAATCTGTAAAAGTTGCTTTTTTAATTGCAAAGTATTTATTTCCTTTAAAAAATGGTTTTATAGTAAAATTATGAAATTTATCTTGTTTTAAAGTTTTTTTAAATGCTGCAATATTTTTATCTATTTTAGATTGTCTTTCCGATGGTTTTAAATCATCTGTAACTCCAGCTAATGCTATATCGGTAATATCTTCAATATCTTCAATAAAAGTAGCAGATAATCCATCTGCAGGTAATTCTTCATCGTAAGATTTTGCCCAATAACCATCTTGTAAATAGTTATGTTCTACGGTTGACATTTTTTGTATAGCATCGTAACCACAATGATGGTTTGTAAACAACAAGGCTTTTTTTGACATGATTTCTGCGGTACAACCATTTCCTAATTGTACGATGGCATCTTTGATACTTGGCTTTGAAGTATCCCAAATATCTTCGGCATTTAAGGTCATTCCCATTTTTTGCATATCACCTTCTACCTGTTTTATGGTATTTGGCATCCACATGCCTCCTTCGCCTGTTTGTGCAAATAAATTAAATTGAGTACTGATAAATACAACCAATACTAATGTATATTTTTTCATCTTTAAATATTAAATGTTATTTGTACAAATTTACAAAAAACAATCTCATTAGTACTAAATAGATTGTTAATTTGTGGTGTTTAAAAAGTATTACAAATCGTATTTTATAGAAAACATTAAATATCTTGGCTGTACAATGTATTGTGATGTACTTCTAAAATCTGTAGAAAAATAATCATCATTAATACTTTTGGTGTCTAATAAATTTATTACAGATGCTTTAAATTCCCATTTACTACCTTCTTTTTGATAGTATAGATTGGCATCTAAAAAATCGTAAATGTTTACATTATTATTACTGTCTTTAAAATGATTGTATGCATAGTCTGCTGTTAAAATAAAGTTTTTCAAGAAACTAATTTCAACATTGGCAAATGGTTTGTTGTTGGCGGATTTTGCATTGTCGAATTTGCTTAATGTTGTTTCGTATCCTACTTCAAAATTTGGCCATTCGCTAAAGTTAGTTGTAAGACTTGCTTTATAGTTTTGTGTGGTATATTTTGTTTTGTTACTTATTACCATATTTGTTGGCAATGTTCTTAATCTGTAGGTATTTGCAACAGAAACATTTCCAGAAATGGATGCTTTAATTTTCTTGTACCGTTTAGAAATTCGCAATCTAGCAGATAAATTATCTTCTGGTTCTTCTATATTTAAAGATGAGTTTATTCGATCTATTCCAATAAATCGCGATGTGTTTTTTATAACATTGTACTTTTTAGTATAATTAATTCCTCCAAAAATATTGGTAAATGAAAACCTGTTAAAATTAAAATAATTAATTCCATATTTATGATATAATGCGTTGTCTAAATTTCTATTTCCTGCAGATAATAAATTGTACGATTTAAACAAAATTCCTTCAGCTAATTTTTGAATATCGATAAAATTGGTTGCAATACTGTAATTTAATCGAATACTTTCGGTACGTTTCAGTGCTATTTTTGCAGTAAAATCTGGTAGTAAATAAAATGGCGATTGTTTTACTTGATTTCCTAATTGATTGTTTTTTGACGTGTATTGATGTGCACTAACTCCTGGTGTTAAGGTAAAAATTCCTGCTTGTAGTTTGTAATGTAATCCTAAAAAAATATCGGTGAAATTAAATTTTACATCGTTATTTAAATTGCTATTGGTAAAATTTACTACAGTATTATTATCTAAAGTTTGAAAGATGTTGGATTTTAATGTTTGTGTGTTTAACACAGAACCTAAAGTAAAATTTAGATTGGATTTATTGTTTAATATATAGTAATAATCTAGTGTAGCATCTAGTTTGCTTGTTGTTATTTTTTTATTTTGCGAAAGGTTAAAATCTGTTCCTTCGTTGGTCGTTGGTAGGTCTGTAAATCGCTGTGACGAATTTATAGAATTGTACAAAGGGTTGTTGGTTTCGTACAAATATTGCGATGCAAAAGAAAAAATATTTTTATCGTCTAGCGTATAATACATATTGGCACTTTGTTTTATAGAAAATGGTTTTTCGTTTTTATTGGTACTAATAGTATTGTTTCCTGTAATGCTCGAAAAAGAATTTGTACTGCCGTGTTCGCTTAAATCGGATTTTTTTGCGATAATATCATAATCTAATTGAAATTTTGAGTTTGGTTTGTATCCAAAAGATAGTTTTAACAAGCCTAAATTATTATTTTGTTTGGTATTGTTGTTTGTAAGTTCTGTAATTTCGTTATTTTGATTGATATTTGATGTGGTACTCGAATTGGTTTGTAGTTCGGTTTCTGCATTAGAAAAAATAGCAAATCCACTAAAATCGAGATGTTTGTTTATTGCTTGA
>WFMU01000501.1 GCA_015488935.1 Flavobacteriaceae bacterium
CTGTAACAGATGTTGTTTTAAAGAAAGATTAAACTCTTTTTTATGAGTGTTTATCTAGATAAAAAAAATCTTAGGATTCTTTGAATCCTAAGATTTTTTTTATTTACTTCTTTTTAATGCTTTTTTTAACTGATAGAAGAAGCGGTCTATTAGTCTTAAATCTTCGGTAATAATTTCTGCATAACCACTCATTTCTTGTTTAAATTCTATTTCTTTGTTATATGAAGTTACTAATGTTTTTGGTAAACTTACATCTATTAAATAAAAGCCTTCTTTATCTGGAATTAAAGAAATATTCTCTACTATTCCATTTAACATTCCAAATTCATATTCTGGATAGTTTACTAGTTTTATGTTAACTCTTTGTCCTACTTTTATTTTTCCCGAATTTTGTGCAGGTGTTTTTAATTTTGCAATAAAATTAGAATTTTCTGATGGTATAATTGTAAATACTAAATCGCCTTGATTTACCGTTTGATTTTTATTCCAAATATTTAAAAATGCTACTTTTCCTTTTATATTTGATTTAAGCACATATCGTAATTCCCAATTTTTTATACGTTGTTTTAACTGATTTAATGATTGTATTACATTTTTTAATAAAATCATTTCTTCTTTTGTTTTATTTATTTCGGTACCCTTAGACCTTTTATTGGCATTACTTATAGATTCTCGTAATTGCGATATGGACGAGCTCATTGTTTTAAAGTTACGTTCTGCCTGTAAATATTCTAATTGTTTGCTTTCGTAATCTTGTGCAGATATTATTCCTTTATTAAATAAGGTTTTATTTCTTTCTAAATCTTTTTTCTTAAAACTTAACTCTGCTCTTTGTATTTCTTTTTGTGATTTTAAATTTGATAATCGTCTTCTTAATTCTGTTACTGAATTTTTATTTGCCAATGCATCATTAGCAAATGGTTGTAACTCTACATTTAAACGATATTGTATGTATGCATTTTCAAATAGGGAAAAATCGGATTCTAAATCTCCCAAAAAAAGTATTGGCAATTCATCTATTGGAAAATAAAATGTTTCTTTATGTTTTATTTTTAAGGTATCTATTACTGATTTTAATTTTATAACATCTTTATAATTTGCTGCATTTTCTATGATTGCCAAGATTTGATTTGCTTCTACTATTTCATTATCTTTTACTAAAATAGCATCGAATTTACCTGTTGTTTTGGCATATTCTTTTTGTGGTGGTATTTTGGTTGTTACTACTACTTCAGAAACTATAATATCTGGATATTTTACAAACCACGATATAAGTAACATTAATCCTATTAATGTTAAAAAGAGTACCGAACCCCAACGTATCATCCAATGTGGAACTTCGGTTAGTATGTCTTGTACTTCTTCACTTCTTAAATCTATATTATCTATGCTTTTTTCGTCCATATTATATTTTGGTTTTTCTTTTAAAGAATAAACACTTACTTTAATTTTTATTAAATTTTAAATAAAATTTAAACTATTTTTTATTTTCCTAGTTCTAATTGGTTTTTAACTAAATGGTAATAACTTCCTTTTAGTTTTATTAATTCTTCGTGGTCTCCTACTTCTACTATTTTTCCTTTATCTAATACCACTATTTGATGTGCATTTTTAACGGTACTCAATCTGTGTGCAATAACAACAACTGTTTTATCTTCAAAGAAAGTGTTTAATTTTTCCATGATTACTTTTTCATTATTTGCATCTAAAGCACTAGTTGCCTCATCAAAAAACAGGAAATTCGGATTTTTATATACTGCTCTAGCAATTAATAATCGTTGTTTCTGACCTGTACTTAATCCGACACCTTCCATACCAATTTGAGTATTATAAGACAAAGGTAAACTTTCTATAAATTCTTGAATATTTGCTACATCTACTGCATGTGCCAACTTTTTCTTATCTACATAATCTTCGCCAACAGCAATATTATTTGCTATACTATCATTAAAAATATATCCTTCTTGCATTACCACACCACATTCATTTCTCCATACAGATTGTGATATATTTTTTAGTTCGTATCTTCCTAATTTTATTTGTCCTTCATTTGGGTCATAAAATTTTAACAATAGTTTCATTAATGTTGTTTTACCACTTCCACTTGTTCCTACTATTGCTGTTATTTTTTTTGCTGGAATTTTTAAATCTAAATCTTTTAATACTTCTGCACTTGAGCCTATGTAGCGAAAGGTTACTTTTTCTAAATTAATATCAGCATCTTTTGTTATGTCTGTAATTTTTTCATCTCCTAAACCTTCTTCATCTTTTTTATTGTGTATTTCAGATAAACGTTCTAAAGATATTTTTGCATCTTGCATTTCTCTAATAAAATTAATTAACTGCGCTATTGGCGAATTTAATTGCCCAACAATATAGGATATTGCTAACATCATCCCTAAGGTTATATTACCATCAATTACTAATTTTGCAGATAATATACTTATAAAAATATTTTTTACTTCGTTAATGAAATTAGATCCTACACTCTGATATTGTTCTAATGCTAATCCTTTTATAGAAAGTTTAAATAATCTTGCTTGTAAAAATTCCCACGACCATCTTTTTTGTTTTTCGGCATTGTGTAATTTTATTTCTTGCATTCCATTTATCAGCTCAATTACTTTACTTTGTTCTTGACTTACTTGCGAGAATCTTTTATAATCTAAATCTCTTCGTTTTTTTAAGAAAACTATTATCCATCCAAAATATAAGAAACTACCTAGTAAGAAAATAGCAAATATTTGTAAACTGTAATATGCTAATACTACACTATATACCAATAAATTAACCATAGAAAATAGTACACTTAAACTAGATGTTGTTAATATGCTTTCTATTCTTTTATGATCATTGATACGTTGTAATATATCTCCAGTCATTCTTGTATCAAAGAAAGCTATTGGTAAATTCATTAGTTTTATAAAAAAATCGGATACTAAGGATATGTTTATCCTGGTACTTAAATGTAATAAAATCCAACTTCGAATTA
>WFMU01000502.1 GCA_015488935.1 Flavobacteriaceae bacterium
AAAATTTAAATTCCGGCAATATTTTTAATGTAAAAAAAATATACTATACCGGTAAAGATGATAGTCTAGGTAAATACAAAGTAGAATTTTTTAATGAAACAGAAATTAACCGTAAATATTTAGCTATTAATTATCGTCGTGGTATTAAAGAAATTACACCTTATAGATTAGATAAAATTGAGGTTAGTTACAATCATGAATTAATAAGAAAATATAAATTAAATTATAAAAATGGAGCATTTGATAAAAGTTTGTTAGAAAAAATTACGGTATTAAACGCAAATGATGATGTGTTTAACGAGCATGTTTTTAGTTATTATAATGATGTACAACATAATTCCGATATTTACGATTTTAATCATCCTTTAACAATTACCACTGGTGATGGTGGATTTGATCCGGATTATTTTTTAGGTTTTGATAATATTTTAAACAATTCCATTTTAAGTTCCGACCAAAGTAGAGAAGGTGGATTTAGTGTAAGGTTAGGAGTTGGATTTGAGTTGTTTCATCCAACCACAAAACCAAATAGAAATTTAGTTTTTGGAAGTACAGCAGGCATTAATTGGTTAAAAGGACGAGGAATGATACTACTCATAGATATTGATGGTGACGGTTTAGACGATTTGGTATTTAGAGGAGATTATGGAAATAAAGGTTTATATTACAAAAAACATATTATTGATAATGGAGTGCATAAATTCATTGAAAAACAAAAAATAGGAGGTGCATCTTTTTTTCAAAAATACGAAGGTAAAACAATAATGCCAATTGGAAGAACTTTTGATATAACTGCTTCAGTTACAGGTTCGTCTTTTGATTCTTTTTTATATAGTAACTCTATTGCAAGAAGTTTTATAGAAACAAATATCTACCTAACCGATGCAAATAAAGATGGTTTAATTGATATTGTCAAACCGAGTACTTCAGGTAAACCTGTAGTATATTTTAATCATTTAGATGAAAATGGGATACCTACTTTTAATACGGACAGTTCTTTAACACCAAATATGGTCATACTTCCTACTTCACAACCACAAGTTCCAGAAATTCAAGATCCGTTGGTGGAAGATGAAGAAGAAATGCAAGCAGCGTTTTCATTTGATATGGTTAAAGTTTGGATAGCACCTAAAGAAGGTAACATAACTATTTCCGATACAATTTATTTGGCTGACAATCCAAACCCGGATGAGTCAATAACCTATAGCATTGAAACCACAAAACCGGGAGGGGATATTTCAAATGATAATGATATTTATCGATTACATTTAATTCCGGAATTCAATTCAACTACACCTTATTCATTTACTATAAATAATTATTCCCCGGGATTAGGTTGTGAAACTTGTACGGGAATATTACATGTTCAAGAAGGTCAAACAATATTTTTTAGAATTCGAGGGAATAACGGAATAGGTGAAAATCAATTAATAACCAATCCGCATATTCGTTATTTAACCGAACCTATAACAACGCAACAAACCGATTTTAATAGTAATTATAAAGATTCGTTTTTACTGAGTTCGGATGGAAAACTAAAAGTAAAACGTTCCGATTGTCAATATGCTGACTATTATTTAAAATGGAAACCATTTATTGTTAATGAGAATGCACCGGTAACATACGAATTGTATATAGAAGATATTGATCAAACCTATAGTTTTACTTGTCCTGCCGGACAAAATACAGAAATGTCGGTTTCAAATTTCTTTGGAACAAGTACAATTCCAACAATTAAAATATATAATACAAAGTTAAAATTTAGAGTATATACAACCGGAAATAAAGCATTAATAAATTGGGAAAATGTTCAATGGCGACCAAGTTTGGTAAGGGTTGATAATCCGGAATCGCATCCAAGATTTTATCCAATACCTAATTATGAAAACTATGTTTTCCCTGTTATTTTAAACGATGATAATGAAAATTCTTTACCACATTTAGGTCCATTAAATAGAGGGTGGGGGCAGTTTGCATATAATGATGCACAAGACATAGAGGAAACCAACCCTTTACCTTCTGATAATTTCGGGCGTTTAATACGCTTATCAAGAGTTATTAATCCTAATTTAGTTGGAAATGATTTTTTTAATTTTGATTTTGAAAATGAAGATGAAGCAAATAATTATATAGATGGATTTACAGAAAATCCGGATATAAATGGATTGTCTAATGCATTTAATAATACAGGTTTTCCTGTGAAAATATTAAATCCATATAGAAATTGTG
>WFMU01000503.1 GCA_015488935.1 Flavobacteriaceae bacterium
AGACAGGTTACTTTTAACAAAATTTAATCGAGTTTTATAAATGTATTATTTTTAATTAAATAGGCTTCTGTTTGAGTTATATCCCAATTTTTTTCTTGTGAAGTATTCATTCCTATAACGTGAATGGTCGTTTTTATGGTATCTGCATTTCTTGTTATGGTAAGTTCTTTTATTTTGTTTTGTATGGATGCTTTATTTGCTAAATTTGGACATTTTTGCATTTTTAATGCTTTAATTACATCGTTTTTAAACCATTTTTTTATAAAATCCATTTGCTTTTTTTCGCATTCATCCTTTATTTTTAATACTTCTAGAGCTTTACATTTTATTTTTTTTGAACTTGGTGTACACGCATTTCCATATACAAATAAATAGCCTTGTAACATAGCTTTTTCGGGTATTTGCATTGTTTTAATAAGTTCGATATTTACTGTATTATTTGCAATTATTTTATGCGAATACACTATTGTTTCTTTTTTACATGCTATTTGAAATAACAGCATACTTAAAATCCAGATTCTCATGATTGAAATTTTATTTTTTCATATAATTTGGTGAGTGACTGTAACAATTCTACTGGAGTAGTTAGTATTTCGTAGTGATTTACACCAAACATTTGTGGTAAATAGTATTTTGCATTTGCCTCTATTGCCAATGCATAGGAATTAATATTTCGTTCATTTAATTCTCGTAATGCTTGTTTTACATCGTTAATTCCATATTTCCCTTCGTATTTATCGTAATCATTTGGTTTACCATCAGAGATTAGCACCACCCATTTATTTTTGGTATTTCTTTTATCCAAAAGTGTTCCCGAATGTCTTAGAGCTGTTCCTATTCTAGTATATCCTTCTGGTTCTACGGCACCTATTTTATATTTTGCTTTGTTCCAGTCATCGTCAAATTCTTTTAAGGTTAAATAAGTAGCATAATTTCTTGTTTTGGAATAAAAGCAGTCTATGGAAAAATCGACATGAAACTCATTTAAAATTTCTCCAAATAGTATAGATACTTGCTTTTCTACATCAATTACTCTATTATTTGCTGCATATCCATCGCTAGATAAACTTATATCTAACAGCATTAATATGGATACATCTTTTTCTTTTTTACGTTTGGATAAATAGATATTTTCGGATGGTGTATGCCCAGAATGTACATCACTATACAAATCGGTTAGTGCATCAATATCAAATTCTTCACCTTGTGGTTGTCTTCTTTGTTGTTGGTATTTGTTATTCAAATTAGTCAACATTTTTCGTAATCCTAATAATGTAGATGCATTATCTCGCATTGTTTTTTTGTAGTATGCGACATTATTTTCTTTTATTTTTTTTGGATATAATTTACAAAATGCTTCTTTATAGGCTCTTTTAGAATAATCCCATTCGTCATACGGAATACAGTAATTCTCTGTATTTATTTCTGCACTTTCTGAAACGGTTATATTTTCTACAAAATCTGCTTGATAGACAGAATGTACCGTATCATCTACACGTACAGTATATTTCATATTTAGTTCTTCTAATGCTTTGCTGTGTTTATCAAGTTCATCTTCGCCATCAAAATCTCTCCATCCTCCTTCGTGTTCTTCGGCAGTATCTATTTTTTCAAAATTATGTGTCATTACATAATCTTCTTGTTGTTTTTTATCTACTTCAATGGTTATTATTTCTTCTACTGGATTTGCTTTTAAGATTGTTTTTATTTCTTCTTTTATTGCCTTTTTTGCTTTGTCATTAAAATTTTTTAGTTTGTCTTTTTGATTTTCTTCTTTTACATTTCGCATCCATTTTCCATACAAATAGGTATAATCTACTGGTATTTTTTCAGTTGCTTTGGCTTTGTAATGTAAGTGTAATTCTTGATGGATTTTTTCTGTAATTGGAAATTCTTTAAACAGTACTTTTTTTATTTTTCTGGAGGCTTTTAGTGCTTCTGCTCTACTTTGGCCAATTGGATGTTCTTGTCCTTCATGCCAATTAATATTTAGATTTTTTTGTACGGATAGGTACAATACTCGAAATAAATAAAAGGATAAATTTTGCTCGTAGGTTTCTAATTCGGTATAAATAACTGGTAAAAAAAAGTTGTTATTTTTGTATCCACCTTCTCGTTCGGCGTGGTAAATATCGATTGGTTCTCCTGTTACTGCTCTTGCAAAAATAGTCAATCGCTGCTTTATCTCATCTAATTTTACTGCATGGTTGGATGCTTCTAACTCAGCTCTTTTCCGTTTTTTAAAGAAGTTTGCTATTTTACCGTATAAGTATTCGTCTAATGCCATAATACTATTAAAATAATTGAGGTTTCACCTAGAGTGTTATCATTGGCTAAAAAAGATATGATGTTTTTATACCAACTAAACTTTGAAATGTGCTTAAATAAAACTATTTTACAATCGCATTTCAAAATTTAATTGATATTGCTTTAAAACTAACATTTTTAAACTTGTTAATTCTATGCAAATACTTTTACACAACCTTAGTTTAAAGCTTCTAAAGCTTTATCGTAATTAGGTTCATCTACAATTTCTGGTACTTGTTCTGTATAAACAACACGATGTTTTTCGTCTAGTACAATAATTGCTCTAGAAAACAAGTTTTTTAAAGGACCTGTTTTTATGGTCAATCCATATTTTTTTCCAAACTTTCCTTTATTAAAGTCCGAAATAGTAATTGCATTTTCAATACCTTCGGCACCACAAAAACGTCCTTGAGCAAAAGGCAAATCTCTCGAAATACATAATACTTTTGTGTTTTCTAAATTTGCTGCTCTTTTATTAAATTCTCTTACCGATGCTGCACAAGTTCCAGTATCTAAACTAGGAAATACATTTAGAACTACTTTTTGTCCTTTAAAATCTTTTAGTTTAACTTTGGATAAATTAGTACCTATCATGGTAAATTTATTTGCTTTTTTTCCAACTTTTGGTAATTTTCCAATAGTTTTAATTGGATTTCCTTTTAGTGTTATTTTTGCCATTATATTTTAATTTTTAGATTACTGTTTGTGTATTTCAAAGGTACTTAAAAAAGCGGAATTA
>WFMU01000504.1 GCA_015488935.1 Flavobacteriaceae bacterium
ATGCTGTAGTGCATGTAAAAAATACTTCCGTAAAGACAATAAGAGACCCTTATGCCGAAATGTTTTATGGCAGAAGTTCAGGCAGACAATATGCACAAGTTGGTACAGGAAGTGGTGTAATAATCTCATCTGATGGTTATATAATAACAAACAACCATGTAATTAGAGAAGCAACAGAAATAGAAATTGTACTAAATGACAGAAAAACATATAAAGCAAAATTGATTGGAACAGATCCAAAAAGCGATATTGCTTTGCTAAAAATAGATGCCAAAAATTTACCATTTTTAACTTTTGCTAATTCAGATAGTGTAGAAGTAGGTGAGTGGGTTCTGGCAGTTGGAAATCCATATAATTTAACATCTACCGTTACCGCAGGTATTGTAAGTGCAAAAGGAAGAGATTTGGAAGGTAATAGTACCCACGAATCATTTATTCAAACAGATGCTGCAGTAAACCCTGGGAATAGTGGTGGTGCTTTGGTAAATGCTAAAGGAGAATTAATAGGAATAAATACAGCCATTACATCTAAAACAGGTTCTTTTATTGGTTATTCATTTGCAGTACCATCTAACATTGCAAAAAAAGTAATAGAAGATTTATTAGAATATGGTAATGTACAACAAGCAATATTAGGAGTAACTGGAGGAGAATTAAATGGTGTTATTTCTAAAAAATTAGATGTACAAGCAACCGAAGGCTTTTATGTAAGTGATGTTGTTGCAAATTCTGGTGCTGAAAAAGCTGGTGTTAAAGCAAACGATATTATAACTAAATTAGATAATGTAAAAATTAAAAGTTATGCCGACCTAAGTGGTTATTTAAGTTCTAAGCAACCAGGAGAGCATCTACAAGTTACGGTACTTAGAGAAGATACAGAATTAAAATTTGATGTAACCCTAACCAAAAAAGAGTTAGAAAAAGAAGTATTAGGACTTGGTTTAGACGATTTGTCTGAAAAAGAACTAAAACAATACCAATTACAAAGTGGTGTAAAAGTGAGTACCGTAAAAAATGCAGATTTATTACAATACGGTGTAAAAAAAGGATACATCATAACCTCTATTAATGGTATAAAAGTAAAAAAAGCAAACGATGTAGTACGCATCATCAATAATAAATATGGTAAAGAAACCATACGAATAGAAATGATGAATTTAAACGGAGAAATAGAGCGTTACATATTTAGATAAAATTTGAGTTAATTTGATTAAAACCCAAAATTACTTTGAAAAAGACAAATTATTAATTGTTAAAAAGCATGTTTAAAAAAACATGCTTTTTTTTTGTTTAAAATAAAAAAGAAGTATGTATTTATGTAAATTTGCGCAACATTAAAACACAACTAAAATGTCTTTAGAAAATACTTACGAAAAAGAGCTTTCATTTCAAGCAGATAGACGAAGAGCTACCGTTGAATTTATTAAAAATATTTCCGATTTGTGGTACGATAAATCTACCGAATTGGTATTGTTTAGAAATCAACTAATCGATAGAAATGTAAGCGAAATATTAAGCTTACTAGAATATGCCGTAGAATTTGTACAAAAACCAATTTCTATATTTGATGCTTTAGAAATTTCTAGAGCAATTCTTAAATTAGAACTACCTGCATCTAAAATTGATATTGGTAAATTAGCCTACGAATATCATTTAGATGATAATAATTTTGCCAATACTTTAGAATTTGTAAAAGACAAACTAAAAGATGCAGAAAAATCAAATGGAATTACACCAAAAGATGTCGTATTGTACGGTTTTGGTAGAATTGGACGCTTATTGGCACGAGAATTAATGTCTAAAGCAGGAAAAGGAAAACAAATGCGATTAAGAGCAATTGTAACTAGAGGAGAAATTACGCCAGTAGTTTTAGAAAAAAGAGCTGGATTATTACGAAATGATTCCGTTCATGGCGACTTTTTAGGTACTGTACAAACCGATTTTGAACGAAAAGCATTAATCATTAATGGTACAACGGTACACATGATTACCGCAAAACAACCCGAAGATATAGATTATACAGCATACAAAATAAATAATGCATTGGTAATTGATAATACGGGAGCATTTAGAGATAAAGAAGCATTAACAAGACACCTAAATTGTAAAGGTGTAGATAAAGTTTTACTTACAGCACCAGGAAAAGGAATTCCGAATATTGTATATGGTGTAAACCATAAAAATTACAGTCCAGATGAAGTTGCTATTTTTTCTGCGGCATCTTGTACAACCAATGCCATTGCACCAGTTTTAAATGTAATAGAAGATAGTTTTGGAATTGAAAATGGGCATTTAGAAACCATTCATGCCTATACAAACGACCAAAATTTGGTAGATAATATGCATAAAAAATACCGTAGAGGAAGAGCAGCAGGACTAAACATGGTAATTACGGAGACTGGTGCAGGAAAAGCCGTTTCAAAAGCATTACCAGCACTAGAAGGAAAGTTAACTTCTAATGCTATTAGAGTACCTGTACCAAATGGCTCTTTGGCTATTTTAAATTTGCGATTGGTAAATTCGGCAAGTGTCGATGCTATTAATACGGTAATGAAAAAATATGCTCTCGAAGGCGATTTAGTTGAACAAATTAAATATTCAATGAATCACGAATTGGTATCTAGCGATATTGTTGGTACAACAGCACCGTCTATATTCGATAGTAGAGCAACCATAGCAACCGAAGATGGTAAAAATATTGTCATTTATGTTTGGTACGATAATGAATATGGCTACTCGCATCAAGTAATGCGATTGGCAAAATATATATCTAAAGTAAGACGTTTTACGTATTATTAAACTGCAATAAATCAAGGGCAAAAGAGCGTATTTTATATACTTGCTTTTGTACCTTGTATAAAAAACGATGAGTGTAAATGCAATAGTATCCGATATAAAAAAAGGAGCGATAAAACCCATTTATTTTTTAATGGGAGAAGAACCTTATTATATCGATAAAATAGCTGATTTTATTGAAAACAACGTGCTCACTGAAGCAGAACGTGGTTTTAATCAAATGACCATTTACGGTCGAGATGCCACTATTGACGACATTGTATCTAATGCAAAACGTTTTCCAATGATGGCAGAAAAGCAAGTAATTATTGTAAAAGAGGCACAAGAATTATCGCGAACTATTGAAAATTTAGCGGCCTATGTAGCCAATCCACAGCCAACAACCGTCTTAGTTATTTGTTATAAATATAAAAAGTTAGATGCTCGAAAAAAGTTAACCAAACTTATTAAAAGTAAAGGGTATGTATTGTTTGAAAGTAAAAAATTATACGAAAATCAAGTAAGTGATTGGATACGAAAAGTACTTGCTGGAAAAAAATATAACATTGAGCCAAAAGCAGTACAAATGCTTGTGGAGTTTTTAGGAACAGATTTGAGTAAAATAGCAAACGAAATAGATAAATTAACCATCGTTTTATCTAAAGAAACGGTTATTTCTCCAGAAGATATAGAGCGAAATATAGGAATAAGTAAAGATTTTAATAATTTTGAGTTACGTAAGGCAATAGGAAG
>WFMU01000505.1 GCA_015488935.1 Flavobacteriaceae bacterium
TATTAGAACAATTATTAGTAAATTTAGGCTATGAGGTATATGTATCTAATTATTTTGGAATAGACACACACAGAGCAATACTCGATTTTCAAGCAAAAAATAATTTGGTAATAGATGGTATTGTAGGCATGAAAACATGGTCTAAAATAATAGCTTTAGACCAGCAACTTACAGCGTTTAACGACAAATTATTATCTGAAGACGACCTAAAAGAATTTGCAACAAAACACCAACTAGAACTAGCCATCGTAAAAGCAGTAAATGAAGTAGAAAGTAATGGAAAAGGATTTTTAGTATATGGAAGACCAAAAATACTATTCGAAGGACATGTATTTTGGAGACAACTAGAAAAAAACGGCATACAACCAAGTGATTTTCAAACTGATTTTAATAAAGATGTATTGTATAAAAGGTGGACAAAAGCACACTACAAAGGAGGCGCAGGAGAATACGATAGATTAGAAAAAGCAGCAGGAATGTCCGATAATAAAGCATTCCACCAAGCAGCTTATGAAGCCGCATCTTGGGGTTCCTTTCAAATTATGGGCTACCACTACCAAGCATTAGGATATGTATCTATAGACCAATTTGTAGCTAAAATGTACGAACACGAAAGAGAACATTTAAAAGCTTTTGGTAAATATTTAGAAGTAAATAATTTGATAAGAAAACTTAAAAACAAACAATGGGCAAGTTTTGCAAGAGCTTATAATGGACCAGAATTTGCCACAAATAAATACGACATAAAATTAGAAAAAGCATACCAAAAATATAAGTAGTAGAAAGTATGAATGTAGAACTAATAAACTATATAAAGCAAATAGTAACCTATCGACTATCTTTAGAATTAAGCGAAGAAGAAATAGAATTTCCTTTATATGATTTTTCGAAAGACAAAAGTACCTTTTCTAGATTTGTTGAAGAAAATAACCTTGCCTTACCAGAAATAATAGCCTTATTAATTGCACTATTACCACATATAGCACCAGGATTTCTAAGCAATGTATTATCCGAATACCTACCAAACGGAGGTGATATATTAGAATTTGGAGGCGTAAAAAGTAAAAACTATAGAGGAATTTTACCAACTGCTGAAACCGTATTGTACATAATTTGTGGAAACGATATAGAAAAAAGGATGCTAGTAGCCAAAATATTTGAAGAAGAACACTTTTTCCATCAAAAAAATATACTCACGTTAAGTACCACAGAAATAGGAGAACCAAAATGGAGTGGAAAACTACTAATAGACCAAGAAATACTCGATTTATTTTTATACGGACAAGTATCCAAACCAAAAACAGGAACAGACTTTCCAGCAGAATTAATTCAAACAAAATTAGATTGGAAAGATTTGGTGTTAAATCCAAAAACAGAAAAAGAAGTAAACGATATCTTAGTTTGGTTAAAATATAACGAACAAGTATTAGAAAAATGGCACCTAAAAAATAAAGTAAAACCAGGTTATAAAGCATTATTTTATGGACCACCAGGAACAGGAAAAACCCTAACAGCAAACCTTTTAGGAAAAAAAACAGGAAAAGACGTATATCGTATAGACCTATCTTTAGTAGTATCTAAATATATAGGAGAAACAGAAAAAAACCTATCCAAACTATTTGATAAAGCAAAAAATAAAAATTGGATTTTATTTTTTGACGAAGCAGATTCCATACTAGGAATACGAACAGGTGTAAGAGATTCACACGACAAATATGCAAATCAAGAAGTATCGTACCTATTGCAACGTATAGAAACACATCCAGGATTAATGATATTTGCAACAAACTATAAAAGTAATATCGATAAAGCGTTTACACGAAGATTTCACTCCTTTGTAGCATTTGAAAATCCAAATAAAGAAGAAAGACTAGAATTGTGGCAAAAATATATTCCTAAAAATCTTATAAGTAAAAATTTTAATTTAGAAGAAATAGCCAAAAAATTTGATGTAACAGGAGCAAATATTGTAAATATTGTGCAATATGCATGTCTGCAAACCATGGAACAAGGAAAGAAAAAATTAGACTATGATGTACTCGTTAATGCCATAAAAAGAGAATATGTAAAAGAAGGACGAATGATATAAAAAACACATAAAAATAATTGCTAAATAAAAAAATATGCCATCCTTTAGAAAACCTAAATTCAGTTATAATTTTGATTTAAATAAAGAAATACAG
>WFMU01000506.1 GCA_015488935.1 Flavobacteriaceae bacterium
CCCCATTTAGACTTTAATTTATGTTTAAATGTTAGATGTTTAGCATTTTAACACAAAAAATACCTACAATTAGGTATTTTTTTATACAGTAATTAGTTGTAAGTTTGTAATGTTCGCAAAGAGCTCTTAATTAATTAATTGCGAACAAATGGAAATTATTAACTCATAAATTTTTTAAATTATGAAAAAAATCAAATTTATTGCAATGTTATTCATTGCTACATTAGTATTTGTGTCTTGTCAAAATGAAGACACGTTAGACAACAAAGATGCGACTTCAACAGAAAAATATCCTGTTATCGTATCAAAACTTCAAAAAATGCACTTTAATACAAGTGATTTAAAAGCTGTTGACATTACTTTACCAGATGGTACAAAGCAAGACGGTTTTCAATTTGAAAATGATATTGTATTAAGTAGAGAACAAATTATGAACATGAAAATGGGAGGCGATATTACAACAAAACAATACCGCACATATAATTTGGTATCTACACCATGGTGGGGAGGTAAAAGAACAATTAAAATTATGGGATACTATGGAGCTGGAACAGGCTCTTATGGATTAAACTATAAAGAAAGAGTAGGTTTAGTATGGGCAGTAGGAAACTACAATGCATTAAACTTAAAAATAAGATTTTCTTTAACTTGGGGAAGAAATTATGGTCCACAAGATATGTTAGTTTACCACTTACCACGTTCTGGAGCAGGAGGAGTATCAGGATTTCCTTCAGGTGGAAAACCATATAAATGGGTAAGAGTTTGGGGATTAAATGGATATAGTTACAATGTAAATGAGCATGTAATTACACATGAAATAGGTCATGCTGTAGGTTTCCGTCATACAGATTACTTTAACAGAGCTAGTTGTGGACAAAATGCAAACGAAGGTTCAGCTGGAGTTGGTGCAGTTCATATCCCAGGTACACCTTGGGGAATTGACTGGAATTCTGTTATGTTAGCTTGTTTTAACGCAAATGAAAGTGGAGAGTTTGGCTACTATGATAAAGTAGCATTAAATTACTTGTACTAGTTATTTGAATTAGTTATAGCATTATAACCTAATTTTAGCCTTCGATGAGAATCATCGAAGGCTTTTTTATTCCTAAATAATAAAAATATTAACAATATTTTATCATTCAAAACCTATATATTTGCTGTATGATAAAACATCTTATTTATATCGGTTTTATTTTTTCTGTAAGTTTTATTTTTGCACAAAAAGAACAAATAAATATGGATCCACGTACAGGTGTAAATCCAGTTAATAATCGTTTAGGAACTACTAAGCTAGATAGTTTATCGCAAAGAGATGAATTTAAGGTAGAATTAAGTGAAAAAACAAAATTTACAGATTATAAAATAATTTCTTTTGAAAAAGATACTACCTATGTAGATACTACTTTAGCAATAAAAAAAGATTATAAGTTTAATTATATCCGTAAAGATAATTTTGAATTGCTACCATTTCATAACCAAGGACAAACATTTAATCATTTAGGATATACCTTTGATGCAGTTTCTTTATATCCAAAAATAGGAGCAAGAGCAAAGCATTATAATTTTTATGAAGTCGAAGATATTCATTATTATAATGTTGCTACACCAATTTCTGAGTTAATGTATAAAGCAGGTTTAGAGCAAGGGCAAGTTTTAGATGCGCTAATCGCTCTAAATGTAACCAAAAGACATAATATGTCATTTGCTTATAAAGGGTTGCATTCTCTAGGAAAGTACAGAAATAGTTTGAGTAGTCATGGAAATATGCGACTAACATATAGTTATCGAAGTAAAAATGATAAATACCAAATGCGAAGTCATATTGTTGCTCAAGAACTATTAAATAACGAAAATGGAGGTTTAATAGAAAAATCAATATATAATTTCGAAAGCAATGATCGTGATTTTAAAGATAGAGGTAGATTAGAAACTTATTTTACAGATGCCTCAAATATACTACGTGGAAATAGGTACTTTTTAGACCATGAATATGATTTGGTGCAAAAAAAAGATAGCCTTTCGCAAAAAAAGTTTGCAATAACAGTAGGACATATTTTTAATTACGAGATAAAACATTACCAATTTAAACAAGCTAAAAAAAACAACTATTTTGGAGAAGCATATAACTCAACAATATTAGATAAAAATAGTTTTACAAAATTGTTTAATCAAGTCTCTGTAAGTTTACAGTCTTCAAAAATTTTAGGAAAATTAAAACTTTTTATAGATAATTATAATTATGATTATAGATATAAGAATGCTGTTGTATTAGGAAATAATCAATATGTATCGCAAAGCATACACAGTAACGTGTCTTCTGTAGGTGCTGCTTGGAAAACACAAATAAAATCTTTTGCATTAAAAGCAAAAGCAGCAACCACTTTTTCGGGAAACTTAAATGGAAATTTTATAAAGGCATCTGTACGGTATAAAAAAGATAGCTTGTTAGCATTTAAAGCAACATTTTTAAATAATAGTAAAGCACCAAATTTTAATTTTTTACTTAATCAAAGTAATTATAAAGCATACAATTGGCAAAATACAGATTTTAAAAACGAATTGACCAGAACTTTACTGTTTGAATTAAAATCAGATAGATTATTAGATGCATCTGCACAAATAACACAATTAGATAATTATAGTTATTTTGGAGATACTATTGCCAATACACAACCAAAACCATTGCAGTATAATGGAACAATAAATTATGTAAAAGTTAAAGCATCTAGGGCAATTAGTTATAAATATTTTACCTTAGATAATACCATAATGTATCAAAAAGTAGCAAATGGAAGCGAAGTGTTTAGAGTACCAACATTTGTTACACGTAATACCATTTATTATGCAAATAGTATCTTTAAAAAGAAACCAATGTACCTACAAGCAGGAATAACATTTCGATATTTTACAAAATATTATGGAAATGCATATAATCCATTACTGTCTGAATTTACTTTGCAAAACGAAGTAGAAATAGGTAATTATCCAGTTTTTGATGTGTTTATTAATGCACGTGTTCGGAATATGCGATTATTTTTAAAGGCAGATCACTTAAATTCCCTTTTTTCACCAAAGAAATACTATTCCGCACCAAATTATCCGTATCGCGATTATGTTTTGCGTTTAGGGTTGGTTTGGAATTTCTTTATTTAACCACATTCCAAAATTTGGTTGGTTACTTTTTTACGATTTTAATGGCGTTAAAAAATACGGTTTGTAGTTAGGTAATAATTCTGGATGTACAACTTTAATAATATCCTTTAAGACAATGTGCGGTTGTATTGGAGCAAGTTCATAAAATAAAACACCGCCAGTAGCTCCTTTTCGATTAACAAAATTATATATATTTTTATTTTTATAAGCATCAAACTTAGTATAGTGTACGTTGGTTTCTTTTAGCTGTGCATAACTGTTAAAAAAACTTGGACTTAGCCAAAAATCGGCATCCTTTGCTTTAACAAAGATAGCTTCAAAGCTTAATGAAAGACTTCCAGTTCCTTTTGTCTTTTGCCATGGATAATCTACGTTAGCATCTTTTAAAAATTGTGCGCCATAGCTTTCTCCTGCTGGTAAATTCCATTTGTCTTTATACATTGCTCCAGAAAGTATTTTTGGTTTGTCTTTAGCATTTAGTGCAATTTTTTTAGCAGCTAAATAAGATTTTTCAATACGCTTAAATATACTATCTGCTTGTTTTTCTTTACCGTATAAAACGCCAAAAAACTTTATCCATTCGGCTCTTCCAAGTGGTGTTTTTTCTAGCCAATCGCTATTTAAAAGTACAGGAATTCCAGCTTTTTCTATATTGGCAAACATTTTATT
>WFMU01000507.1 GCA_015488935.1 Flavobacteriaceae bacterium
CTGTTTTCATTTTAAATCCCGTTTTATCTGATACTCAGGTGAAGGAGACAGTAAAAAAATTCGAAGATTATCTTACTTCAAAAGGAGGAAAGGTAACGTACAAAGAGGATTGGGGCTTAAAAAAATTAGCTTATACCATCCAAAAGAAAAAAACTGGTTTTTACCACTTATTTGAATTCAATATTGCAGGTAAAGAAATTGCTGCATTTGAATTAGAATTTAGAAGAGATGATAGCGTTATGCGTTACTTAACTGTAAAGTTAGATAAACATGCTGCTGCTTGGGCTGAAAAGAGAAAAATAAGAGTAAAAGAAAAAGCTGCTGCAAAAGCTGCAAAATAAAAACCTAAAAAGAATTTATAATGGCGGAAGGAACAACCATAGAACAACAAGCTAAAGGAGGAAATAAGAGTGAGTTAAGATACTTAACACCTTTAGAAATAGACACCAAAGAGCGTAAAAAATATTGTCGTTTTAAAAAGAATGGCATTAAATATATCGATTATAAGGACGCTGATTTCTTAATGTACTTAGTAAACGAGCAAGGTAAAATTTTACCACGTCGTTTAACAGGAACATCATTAAAATATCAACGTAAAGTATCACAAGCTATTAAAAGAGCACGTCATTTGGCATTAATGCCATTTATTGGTGATATGTTAAAATAATTTAAAAAAGAAATTTAGTATGGAACTTATATTAAAACAAGATGTAGATAATTTAGGATTTAAAGACGATTTAGTTCAAGTAAAGAACGGTTATGGTCGTAATTTTTTAATTCCAAAAGGATATGCACAATTAGCTACTGCATCTGCTAAAAAAGTATTGGCAGAAAATTTAAAGCAAAGAGCATTTAAAGAGAAAAAAGTAGTAGAAGATGCAAATAAAAAAGCAAAAGCATTAGGTGCTTTAGAAATTAAAATTAAAGCAAAAGTTGGTTCTGGAGATAAATTGTTTGGCTCTATTAGTAATGCAAACTTGTCTGATGCAATTGATGATGCAGGTTATGAAATAGAAAGAAAATTTATTACTATACCTGGAGGATTAATTAAAAGAACTGGTAAATACAGTGCTAAAATTCGTCTTCATAGAGAAGTAATTGTAGATTTTCCTTTCGAAGTAATTGCAGAAGCAGTACCTCAAAAGAAAAAAGCAACGCCTAAAAAAGCAGCTCCTGCTCCAGTAGCAAGTAAAGAAGAAGAATAGAGAATATTCTATTTAATATATTAAGAGAGACTGTCCGAAAAGGCAGTCTTTTTTTGTATAAAAAGATAGAGTTTTTATTTTTAGGTATCAAATTAGCAGTTTTTTAGTCAATTGTATAAGTTTAAATCCACTTATATACCAAAATTTAGAAAACGTTTTCGTAAGAGAAATATAATTTTAAAAATAAACAATTAAGTCGAATTTTAATTATATTTGTACTATAAAACAACTCAGAAAAAAACACATTAAGAAATGAAACAACAAATAGATAATTTCATGGATTATGTAACAGCACGTAATCCACATGAACCTGAATTTTTACAAGCAGTACACGAAGTAGCAGAGGCTATAATTCCATTTATGGAAGAAAATGAAAAGTACAAAAATAAAATGTTATTGGAGCGTATGGTAGAGCCAGAAAGAACATTTATATTTAGAGTACCTTGGTTAGATGATAAAGGAAATATACAAGTAAATAGAGGTTTTAGAATACAATTTAATTCTGCAATTGGACCATATAAAGGAGGATTGCGTTTTCATCCATCGGTAAATTTATCGATATTAAAATTCTTAGGATTTGAACAAGTTTTTAAAAATTCGTTAACTACATTACCAATGGGTGGTGGAAAAGGAGGTTCGGACTTTAATCCTAAAGGAAAATCAGATAACGAAGTAATGCGTTTTTGCCAATCATTTATGACAGAATTAGCAAAACATGTTGGTGCAAATACCGATGTTCCTGCTGGAGATATTGGTGTTGGTGGACGTGAAATAGGTTACTTATTTGGACAATACAAAAGAGTTAGAGACGAGTTTGTAGGTGTGCTTACAGGAAAAGGAATGAGCTATGGAGGCTCTTTGGTAAGACCAGAAGCAACAGGTTATGGAGATGTATATTTCTCGGAAATGATGTTAGGTACCAAAGGCGATTCATTAAAAGGTAAAGTAGCCGTTATATCTGGTTCTGGAAATGTAGCACAATATGCTACAGAAAAAGCCACACAACTAGGAGCAAAAGTAGTTACTTTATCCGATTCATCAGGTTATATTTACGATGCAGAAGGAATTGATGCAGCTAAATTAGCTTATGTAATGGAATTAAAAAATGTAAAAAGAGGAAGAATTAGCGAATATGTAAACGCATATCCAAATGCTAAATTTTTTAAAGGAGAAAAACCGTGGTCTGTAAAATGTGATATCGCTTATCCATGTGCAACACAAAATGAATTGGACGAAGCAGCAGCCAAAACCTTAGTAGCAAACGGAACAATTTGTGTAGCTGAAGGAGCAAATATGCCATGTACACCAGAGGCAATTGCAGTATTCCATGCCGAAAAAATATTATTTTCACCTGGAAAAGCATCTAACGCTGGAGGAGTAGCAACAAGTGGTCTTGAAATGAGTCAAAACTCATTACGTTATAATTGGACAAGAGATGAAGTGGATGCTAAATTAAAACAAATTATGAGTGATATTCACGATTCATGCGTAAAATACGGAACTCAAGCAGATGGTTATGTAGATTATGTACAAGGAGCAAATATTGCAGGTTTTGTAAAAGTAGCAGATGCTATGTTAGACCAAGGTGTCGTTTAAAATATAAAATTCGTAGCAAAAAAATGAAACCTAACAAATTTTAAATTTGTTAGGTTTTTTTGTAATTTTATAAAAACTACTGCATTTTTTTGAGTACCTTTGAACTACACAGAAAAC
>WFMU01000508.1 GCA_015488935.1 Flavobacteriaceae bacterium
TATTATTACAATCTGGTGTAAATTTAAAAAAGGCTATAGATATTATTTTAGAACAGACAAAAAATAAATACGATAAAGAAGTTATTGAAATCATAAATAAAGAGATTTTACTTGGTAAAAGTTTGACTTTAGCCATGAAAAAAGCAAATGTGTTCTCTACTTATGAAATTTATAGTGTTGAAATTGGTGAAGAAACCAAAAATCTAGTCCATATTTTTAATGAATTACAATTGTTTTTCTATCGTAAAACACAAATTAAAAGACAGGTTATTACCGTATCTGCCTATCCTGCATTTGTAATTTTAATTACCATATTGGTACTCGTTTTTATGTTGCGAAGTGTAGTGCCAATGTTTGCAAAAGTATTTAAACAATTTGGAGGTGAACTGCCTAATTTAACTAAAAAAATAATCTATTTATCCGATAATTCTTCGTTTATTTTTGGTTTTATTTCTGTTGTAATTTTAGTATTCATCGGAATCCATTTTTATTTTAGGAAAGAAGACAGTTATCGAAATCTTATTTCAAAAAGTGTATTAAAGATTCCTTTTTTTGGAAAAATAATTAATACCATTTATCTAGCACGTTTTTGCCAATCGATGAGTTTACTTCTATCCTCAAAAAAACCGCTTATAGATTCTTTGAAGCTTATTCAAAAAATGATAAACTACTATCCAATAGAAGCTACAATTAATAAAATGACGAAAGATATTATTAAAGGAAAATCCCTTGGAAACAGTATGGCAAATTTTAGCGTATATGATACTAATTTAGTTTCTATGGTAAAAGTTGCGGAAGAAGTTAATCAGTTAGATACGATGTTTAATACATTAGCCACACAATATAGCGAAGATGTAGAATACAAAACAAAAACTATTGGTGCCGTAATGGAGCCCTTAATTATTACCATTATTGGTTTGATTGTTGGTGTTATTATGATTGCCATGTATTTACCAATGTTTGACTTGAGTAAAATTTTAAATAGAAATTAATGAAATATTTTATACCTTTACAAACTTTCACAAGTAATTAAATTATTATGAAGCATTTTCTAAAAAAAGTTACCATTTCAAAACACGATTTCTTACAAAAAGAGTCTGTTAATAAAAAAAATATGGTTAAAGCTTACTCTCTTAGCGAGATACTAATTGTACTGGCAATCATTGGCATTCTTATTATGTTAGTTTTACCTAATCAAACTTCGGTGATTGCACAAGCAAAATCATTGGAAGCACAAAATATGCTAAGCCATTTGTATAATTTAGAAAAGAACTATTTTTATAGACATTCTAAATATTCTAATAATTTTGAGGAAATTGGTTTTGTAAAAGAACTTACTATTGCCGAAGGAGGACAAGCAGTTTATGAAATCTCTATTGTTGAGTTTTCAAACAATGGCTTTAAAGCTAAAGCAAGAGCATTATCTGATTTTGATGGAGATAATATATTTAACGAATGGGAAATAGATGAAAAAAGAAAACTAGTAGAAACAGTTAAAGATTAATGAACACGGTCTTACTTATAACACTTGGTATAATTTTAATTGTTCTATTTATTCAAGATATTACCTATCGATTAGTTCATATTAGCATATTAATATTGCTTTTTATTGTTACAACAATTTATTGGTATTTAAACAGTTTTAATATACAACAATTACTTTTTAATATTGCTTTTGTTAGTATTAACATGGTGAGTTTAAAATTATATACATTGATGACAAAAAAAGAAAAAACAGAGGATTTGATTTATGGTTTAGGGCTGGGAGATATTCTATTTTTTATTGCTATAACACCTTTATTTAGTACCATAAACTATATTCTATTTTTTATTTCTGGATTGCTTTTAAGCATGGTGATACATTTGCTCGTATCGCTTCAAAATAAGCATAAATTAATTCCTTTAGCTGGTTATTTAGCCATTTATTTAATCTGTTATATCGGATATTTTAAATTTAGTAATAAAAATATATACTTGGATTTATTCCTACAAAACTAAACACGAAAAAATGATTATTGCAACGGAATTAAAAGATATTATTACAAAAGAACTCGCTTGGCACTATAAAATTTTGCCATTTAAGCAGGAGATTGATAAGGTTATATTTTATGCTGGCAGTAGTACAAATTCGTCTAAGATAAAAGAAGAGTTGGAAGTTATCCTAGGTAAAAATATTGCATTTGATATTATTGAAGATTTTAAAATTGAAAAGCTGCTAAATATAAACTATAGACAATCTACTAATACTGTAATAAAACACAATCAAAAAGACGCGTTAGAAAACATTATTAACGAAGCAATAGATATTGGTAGTAGTGATGTTCATTTTGAAATTTATGATGATTACGCTAGAATTAGATTGCGAATCGATGGCGTTTTAATTGAAAAAAAACATATTGATAAAAAAGATTATCCAGAAATTGTAAATCGTATAAAAATACATGCAAATCTTGATATTTCTGAAAAAAGATTACCACAAGACGGGAGAACAAAAATTGCAGGTTACGACATAAGAGTATCTATCCTGCCTACACATTTTGGAGAAAAAATTGTTATGCGTATTCTAGGACAAGATACATCTAATATTAATATTGATGATTTAGGCTTTGAAGAAAAAGAAAAAGAATTATACCTAGAAGCAATAAAAAAAAGGAATGGTATTATTTTAATTAGTGGTCCTACAGGCTCTGGAAAAACCACAACACTTTACGCTACATTAAAAGTTTTAAATGAAATAAAAAGGAATATTTTAACTATTGAAGACCCTGTTGAATATACACTCAAAGGTATAAATCAAGTGCAATTAAATGAAGATGTAGGACTTACATTTTCTAGTGCTTTGCGCTCTTTTTTAAGACAAGACCCTGATATTATTATGTTAGGAGAAATTAGAGACAGAGAAACTGCCGAAATGGCAATTAGAGCCTCTTTAACAGGTCATTTAGTATTTTCTACACTACATACAAACTCTGCATGGGGAACTATTTCTAGATTAATGGACATGGGAATACCATCCTTTTTATTGGCTGAAACATTAAATATCTCTATTGCACAACGATTGGTTCGAAAATTATGCAAATCTTGCAAAAAAGAAAGTCATTTAAATATTGTTGATTTACCAAAAAACTATACCATGCCAACAACCATTAAAAAACACTATATTGCTGTAGGTTGTGAAAAATGTCATTATACTGGTTATAAAGGAAGAAGGGCAATTTACGAACTAATACCAATAAAAAAAGACCTCATAAATATCATAAAAGGCAAAGAAAAAAATATTACCGATTATTTAGCAAAAAATGATATAAAAACATTATCTGATAAAGCATTTCATTTATTAGAAAATGGCGAAACCTCATTAAATGAAATTTATCCCTTATTAATAACGAACTAAATGAAAAAGACAATTATTAAAATTATAGCAATTCTCTTCATTTTAATTTTAGCAGTACAAAATACGTACAGTCAGATTGAAAATAACGAACTGAAAAATAAATTAAACGAACTTGCAAAAACAGAAATAGGTCTAAACGAAGTGATGGAAACAAGTGTTTCAAAAATCTCTTTGTATGATTTTATTACCGCAATTGGTATTGAACACAAGCTAAATATTAGTGTAGATGCCGAATTAAATCAAATTATCATCAACAATTTTCACAATGTAAAAGTAAAAGACGTACTTCTGTTTCTAGTAAAAAAATACCAAATTGAAGTAACCTTTTTAGAAAACATTATCTCGTTTAAAAAAAAGCAAAAGAAAAAAGAAAAAAAGAAAACATTCACTCGAAAAAAAGTTGATGTAACCTATAAAAAGAACACTAATTCCTTATCTTTAAAAATAGAAAAAGACACATTGTTTTATGTTGCCAAGGCAATTACAGACATTTCTGGAAAAAACATTGTATTATCTCCTGAAATTAAAAATAAAAGAGTTACAAGCTATATTTTAAATAGACCATTTGATCAGGTTATTAATATGATGGCTAAAGCTAATAGATTACTAGTTACAAAAGATGAAAATGGATTTTATTTTATTGAAGAAAATAAAAAACCTAAAATAATAAAACCAAAGAAGGGTACTAAGAAACATAGCCAAATTATTAGTCACGATGCCGTTGGATTAACCATTAATGTAAATTCTAATAAAAATTTAGATATCAAAGCAGATAATACCGCCATTATTGATGTTATTTATAATGCCTCCTTAAAATCTGGTGATCGTTATTTTTTATATTCCGATATTGATAAAAGTTTAAAAACTTCTTTCTTTATGAAAGATATGTCGTTTCAATCCTTATTAGAGCACATTTTTAAAGGTACTAAATATACTTTTAAAAAGAAAGAAGACTATTTCTTAATTGGAGAAAAAGACATGGAAGGTTTACGTACAACAGAATTTATTCAAATGGAAAACAGAACCATTGAAACAGTTATTGATGCTATTCCTAAACGAATTTCAAAAGAGTTAGAAATAAAGGAATTTGTAGATTTAAATGGTTTGATAGCATCTGGTCATTATGCAGCAATTGAAGAATTAAAAGATTTTTTAAGACAAATTGATATTAACGTACCAATGATTCAAATTGAAGTATTGATTGTACAATATGATAAGTCCTACGAATTTCAAACTGGTGTTAAAACAGGAGTTTCTAAGACATCTGTAACCTCTTCCTTAAATAACTTACATCCAACTACAGATGTAAAACTTAATTCAAATTTAATAAATGAAATTATAGGTGCTTTTAATGGACTTGGAATTTTTAATTTAGGAAAAGTAACTAAAAATTTTTACATGGATTTAAAACTTTTAGAAAATAACTCCATTATAAATTTAGAATCTACACCCAAAATAACCACCTTAAATGGTCATGAAGCAACATTTAGCATTGGTTCTACAGATTATTACTTTGAACAAAATAACCGTTTGATTACACAAGGCGTAAATAGTAATGTATTACAATCGGGACAATGGAAACCAACAGAAGCAAATTTAAGCCTTAAAATAAGACCTTTTGTATCTAAAGATGAAGATATCACACTTAATATTTCTGTTGAAAAAAGTGCTTTTACAGGAAGAAATGGAGAGGATGCTCCTCCTGGTAAAACAACACAAAAATTTGAATCGCTTGTACGTGTTAAAAATGGTGAGATGATTTTATTAGGAGGACTCGACGAAGCAGAAAAATCTAATGCCGGAACAGGAACACCTTTTTTAGCAAGAATTCCTATTATTAAATGGTTTTTTAGCAGTAGAAAAAAATCAAAATCAAAATCAAAATTGCATATCTTTATTAAACCTACTGTCTTTTATTAAATGATCGATAAAATTAAAATAGCATTTGGTATATCCAACAAGATTGGTGTCATTGGAATTCATAATAAAAAAGATTCACAAACATTTTTTTATGCCTTTTTAACAAAAGAGAAAAAGGAACTTACAGTAACTGCATTTCATAAAAATATAAATACATTAGATGACATTGATGCTATTAACAAAGATATTCCGCTAATCATTGTATTTGTTGGTAAAGGTATTGTGTACTCAAAAGGAAACGATAATTTAATCTTAAATAGTAATTCTAATGACTATTATATTACAAAATACAGTTCACAAAAAGAAACATTTGCAGCGTTTTCTAGAAAAGATAAAATAGATGTTTTTTTAAACTATTTTACAACTAAAAACTATTTTATTGTAGATGTTGTTATTGGTGTATTAAGTATAAATACATTGTACAAAAGAGTATTTAGCAATAAATCACTACAAATAACGGATATCACGTTAATGTATGATGAAACAGATTGTTTTGCCTTTGAAAAAACACCTTATGAAATTTCTAATACCATTACAATTGATAATGGTGAAGAAAAAAACACTTTAGAAATTCTATTGTTTTCTATTGGTTTACATTATTATTTTCCATCCGAAAAGTTAACAAATGACTATACCAATAGCCAAATTCAGAAAAACCAAACGGATTTTAAATACAAAAAACAATTTGATATAATA
>WFMU01000509.1 GCA_015488935.1 Flavobacteriaceae bacterium
GATTTAAGTAGCGTCTTAAATTAAATTTGTACCATAAATATATAAAACCTTTTATCATGAAAAAAAATGTAGGAAGTATCGACAAAATTGCAAGAATTATTATTGCTGTTGTAGCTGGTTATTTTGCTAAAACACATGCTTTTGATGCATCGTGGATTAATTATTTATTATATGCAGTAACTGCTATAATGCTATTAACTGCCGTTGTTGGAACTTGTCCAATCTATTCTGTTTTAGGAATGAAAACAAATAAAAATTAGATTATACCTAATTTTCAAAAAAACACCCTTACAACAATTGGGTGTTTTTTGTTAAAATCTATTGTTCGATAAAAAAATAAGTAAAATTGTTTCTGTGAAGTACTGTTTTAGCAAAACAGCTCCACCACACATCTAGAAGCAAAGCGGTCTTATTCGGACAAACAATGCATGACAAACACGAATTATGTAACATATATTACAAATTAAACTACTTTTTTTTGTATTTTGAACGCTCAAAATTATTTTAACTAATAAAACTAAATAAAAATGTCTAAACATCATCAAGTACTTATTATTGGTGGAGGAACTGCAGGAATTATGGTTGCTTCACAAATGTTAAAGAAAAATCCAAAAATTGATATTGGTCTTTTTGAACCAGCAAATAAACATTTCTACCAACCAGCATGGACACTTGTTGGTGCAAATACCTATAGTTACGAAAAAACTGGACGTAGCATGGCATCTGTAATGCCTAAAGGAGTAAATTGGATTAAAGAAGTCGTTACAAATTTAGACCCAGATAATAACAAACTATCTACAAAAGCAGGAGATTATACTTACGATTATTTAGTGGTTGCCCCTGGATTACGTATGGCTCCAGAACTGGTAAAAGGTTTGCCAGAAGCAATGGACAAAGGAGTGGTTTGTAGTAATTATACAGACCCAAGACATACTTGGGAAGTATTAAAGAATTTTAAAGGTGGAACTGCTTTATTTACACAACCAACTACACCTATTAAATGTGGTGGAGCACCACAAAAAATTATGTACTTAGCAGAAGATTATTTTAAAAAATCTGGTGTAAGAGATAAAACAACGGTTGTTTTTGCAACTCCGGGCTCTGTAATTTTTGGGGTTAAACCAATCGCCGAAACACTAATGCAAGTAATTGATCGTAAAGATATTAATATCCGTTTCCACCATAAACTTGTGGAAGTAGATGCTGAAAAACAAATTGCTTGGTACGAATTAGGTAAAGACATAAAAGCTGGAGGATGTGTAGTGATGTCTGGAGATAATGAAGGTAAAGAATTGGATGAATCTATACAGTACAATTACCATAAATTAGGAACAATTAAAGAAGGAAATCGTTTTGGAATTAAATTTGACATGATGCACTTAGCACCACCACAAGCGGCTCCAAAATTTATTGCAGCATCGCCATTAGCTAATGAAGGTGGCTGGGTTAGTGTAAGCGAAAAAACATTACAACACACAAAATATAACAACGTATTTGGTCTTGGTGATGCAGCGCAACTACCAACAGCAAAAACTGGTGCCGCTATACGTAAACAAGTTCCTGTAGTTGTAGGAAATATATTACACCTAATTGCAAATAACGAATTGGCAGGTAAAGAATACAATGGTTATTCTTCTTGTCCTTTAGTTACAGGTTATGGAAAAATGGTATTGGCAGAATTTACCTATGGTAGTGTTTTTGCTCCAGACCCAAAATTAAAACAATTCCCATTAATGATTAGCGACTCTTCTAAAGAACATTGGCGTTTATGGATACTTAAAAAATATATATTACCATATCTATATTGGAATAAAATGATGAAAGGTATTGAAGTATAAAACCATATTATTATAAATTACAAAAACCCATTCCTTAACGAATGGGTTTTTTATTATCTGATTTTTTTATACTGCTGTCCGATAAAAAAAGATACATAAGCGATAAAACCTAATGAAATAAAGAGATAATACAGTATGACACCTTGTTTTTAAAAAGTAAAGCTGTTTTACCAAAACCGATTTACATGTAATTAGAACATTAGAGATTTATCTGAACTTCCCTGATTAGTGTTGACCGTTTTTTATTAATTCTTCATTCAAAATTCAAAACTCAAAATTCATAATTCAAAACTCATAACTCATATATCTTGTTTCTTATGTCTTTTGCCAGACAATAATATTTTTTTACACTAAACCTCAAATTATTAAGACATTAGGCTACTAATAAAATATTTTTATTTAATTTTAACAAAAAAAATTATGACTAATATAAAATTGCATCGCGTTTCTCGACTAGGATTAGATAATAAAAACATAGGAATACATAGAAATATAGGAACACATAAAGTTCATAGATTAGGATTAAACCTTAACACCAAACCAAATAAAGAAACAGACTATTTTGATTTCGAAAATATAGACTTTAAAGAAGATTTAATATTTTTAGAAGA
>WFMU01000510.1 GCA_015488935.1 Flavobacteriaceae bacterium
ACTAAAAATTAGAAATAAAACAAATGCTTTTGCTTTGAAAGATAGGATATATTATAATGCTTTAAAGTATGCTATGATACAAATAAAGGAGTTATCAACAAATCAAATCAAAAATGTGGCTTAATCGTGATATTTTTGCGTAAGGTCAGTTATTTAGTAAAACTCTAATATTTAGTAAAACTCTAAAAAAATAGATTTAGAGAAATCATTTAATGACATAAAGTCGTTTTGCCAAAACGACTTTACATGGCAATCATAGTTTACACAATACCTAAGAAACTTTATTCTTTTTATGAATATGTGAGGTTATCTTTGCGAGTGAAACCTTGGTTATCCTATTAGTCAAATATTGCATCATTACAAAATTACACACCAATTAAACACAGGTCTTATTATAAAATTAATGCCAATTACAAAGTAAAATTCGCAATATAAATCATTTACTTGTAGCGTTACTTTTTTTGTTTGAGTTTACTATGTACTTTGTTATTCTATTTCCCTTTTTTGTAATAAACTATTTACATAAAGATTACTTTGCGAAGAATTTATACCTCAAAAAAGAAAAATAGGTACTAATTTATTTCTAATGTGTTTTACCTCACAACTGAATTGTATTAAACACTAATTATAAAATTTGAAATGAAATGTGTAACCAATAAAATGTAACAAAACCAAAAAAATTAAGACATATAATTGAATTGTTATTATCTTATTCTTAAAAAAGTTTCAAGTATGCAATATTTTTCTTTAATTGCAAGGTGGAATTTGTGAAAAAGAAATTCAACAATTAAAAAAAACAAATTAATAAAAAATAACTTAAATTATGGCTGACGATTTTGATTTATTAGAAACTGAATCTAACGAAAAACAACAACAACAATCTGAAGTAGATTGGGGAAAAGCAGTAGATACAATGAAATCCAAATTATCTCAAGAAGATGATCCTCAAGTACGACAAAAAATATTGAATGCTACATTAGATAATGTAGTTGATATGGCAGAAAAAGATAGAACTTCACTTTTAGATGCCATTAAAGATTTAACAGACTATCAAGATGAAGTTGGTATTATTTTTGAAAAATTTTCAACATTAAATGCAAAAGAGCAAAAAATTATTGATGATGCTCAAAAAGCAGTAGAAAGAGCAAAAATTGAATTGGAAGATGCAGAAAATGTAAAAGACAATTTTTGGAATAACCTATTTGGAAGAAAAAGTAAAATAAAGAAAAGACAAGCCGAACTTGTAGCCGCAGAAAAAGTAAGAGCAGGAGCCGATAATAAAGCAAAAGCAATGTTTCAGGAACGAATAGAATCTGCAGATATTCAAACACTATTGAATGAACTTTCTTATAAAAGTCAAGCAGCAGTTGCCAGACTTAAAAATAGAGAAATAGAAATCAAAGAAGTAGAAACAAAATTGCAGACAGCTATTTTAGAGGCGAGTAAAAATCATACTAAAGCACTAGAAAGAAAAAAAGAAACAGAAGCAAAATTAGAAGAAAACTACGCATTATTAAAACAAGCACGACAAGCACTCGAAGAGGTTGCAGATAAACAATCTACAGCATATAGCGAAGCAATATCTAAAGTAACACAATTAGAACAAAAAGTAGAAGAGTTAGAAGGTTTAAAAAATGCATATACCACTTTAGCAGCATCAAAAGATAGTTTTGTACATAAACATAACTTAACTATTAAAGTATTAACATCGTTGCGTAGTAACTTACAAACACATAGAGCAAAATTAAAAAGTGATACCGAAGAACGATTAAAATATTACGAAGGTTACGTTGTTGCATTAAAAGCTAGAACTGACCAAGAATTTGCTGCAATTTTAGAACATTTAGGTGTAAAAACAGATGAACATATTGGACAAACATTAGCATCAATGCATACAGCGAGTGCAAAAGCTCGTCAAGAAATGATGGATAATATTCCTGTACACGAAAAAGTAATGCAAGGTGTTTATAAAAGTTATGCCGAAGCTTTACACGAAATTAGAGCAAAAGATGAAAAAATTCAAAAAGATTTTGCAGACCGTTATGGCATTGATATGAAAGAAATTTTTGAAGAGTATTATAATGCAGATGATGCTCCAACAGCAAATAATGACAATGCTGATGATGACGCAGGAGAACCAGCACCTAAAAAAGAAGATAATGGTGTTGTAGATGATTTACTAGGATAATATTTTTAATTAAAAAACCCAACAAGTTAAAGCTGTTGGGTTTTTTATATATCTTTGCCGAAAAAGAAAGAAAGAATATAAAAGGGAAAACTAAAGAAATGAAAAAGTCTGTGACAATAAAAGGGAAAAAAAATACTTCTATTACTATTGGGAAATACTACGAAAACATTATTAAAAATGAAATTTCTTCAGGAAGATATAACTCTACAAGCGAAGTGATTAGAGCATCATTACGATTACTCGAAAAAGAAGAACTGAAAGTAACGGAATTAAAGAAAAATTCAAAAAGAAATAATTAAAAAATTTTATTACGTTTACCAATGTAATATTATTATTGTTAGTGTTGCATTCTAGAGTTATGCCTTCTTCTAATCATATCTAAGTTTTAGACTTATGGTATATTTAATTGTATTAGAACAATATGAAAAATGATTTTTTTAGAAAAGAGAGCTAAACAAATATGATTTCTATTAAAGAAAATCAGTTATAATAAAATACTTCAGATGAAAAAAGCATATTTAGCAATATCTTATACGAATAGAAAAAAATACAAAAAAGAGATAAATGCTTTAAAAGAATTATTAGATACTATAAAAGTAGAATTACTTGTATTTGTAGATGCTTATAATTTTATGCCAAATCAAGAAAAAGAAATGATGCAAACTGCATTTGACGAATTAGACAATTCGGATATATTAATTGCAGAGTTATCTACAAAATCTATTGGTGTTGGTATTGAGATTGGTTATGCTTATGCCAAAAATAAACCAATTATTTATTTGTATGCAACAGATACCGAATATTCTACTACAGCATCTGGCACAGCAAATACAGTAATAAAGTATAAAAATACTCACGATTTAATAGAAAAAATGAAGGAAGTATTAAGAAATATTTAATATTTAAACAATTTTACTAGAATTGTTTGGTTAAAAAAGAGTGAAATCTTGACATTGCTATTTAAAAAAAGGTAAAATAAATGTAGGCAGGATTTTGCAGCTAGAATTTTATAAACTCGATAAGCCTTTTGTTATCTATGGAGATATTCCTTTTGAAATAATTAGTGACTGTGCAGATATTGGAGATTTGCCAAATAACGGTGCAACTCCTCCAATTAATTACAAAACTTATTTTGAGTTTCGTTTTGGCAGACTTTTTAGCTAAAAATTGTTCTACTTCTTTAGCAAATTTTCATCTTTCGGAGATTATTTTTTTGCAATTAATACCTACCTTAACCATAAATTTATAATCACACTTATTGGTTTTAAGAGATGAATTACTTCGCATGAAGTATAAACGTTCTAAAATGAGTTGTATTGTTGTAGGTACGTTTGTGGGTACGATTTCAATATTTGCCGCTTTTTTTTCACGGCAAATATTTTTAAAACCTTCTGTATCAGCTTGATACTTTGTAGCGAGGAGCAGAATTGAACTGCCGACCTCCGGGTTATGAATCCGACGCTCTAACCAACTGAGCTACCTCGCCATAATTACTTCCAAAAAAAGATATTTTCGGAAGCGGATGCAAATATAGGAACATATTTAATTATCACAAGAAAAATTGATGAAAAATAATTAAAAATTAGTTTTAAAAATGTTTTTTTATTTTCATTTATTATATATATTGCCATTCATTAAAATTATATGAAATGACTGATAAAATCAAGTTCGAAATAGAGTTTCCAATGCAAGCATCCTCCAATTTTTTGCATCACTATTTAGCTTCTCCAGATGGTTTAAGCGAATGGTTTGCAGATAATGTAAACTCTAGAGGTGAGTTATTTACCTTTTTTTGGGATGGATCTGAAGAACAAGCAAAACAAAAATTATTTAGTAAAGAAGAAAAAGTACAATATAAATGGTTAGACGAGGAAGATGATGATGTTTATTTCGAATTTAAAATCGTTGTAGATGAATTAACCAACGATGTATCGTTGATTGTTACCGATTTTGCAGATGAAGATGAATTAGATGAAGCAAAAATGTTTTGGAAAAACCAAATTGATAATTTAAAGCACAAAATTGGTGCGTAATTTTTTTAAAATGTTAAACTACAATGGAAAAATTATAGCAAAATCTGCTATTAATTTACCTTTTAACAACAGAGACTTTGCTTATGGCGACTCTCTATTCGATACTAGTAAGCTAACAAATGCTAAAATTCAGTTCTGTGAAGACCATTATTTTCGATTAATGGCTTCCATGCGCATGTTGCGAATGGAAATCCCAATGTATTTAACCTTAGATTTTTTTGAACAAGAAATACTAAAAACGGCAAAAGCAAACCAATTAGAACAAGAAGCTAGAATTAAGTTTACTATTTTTAGAGATTCAGATGGTTTATATGCTCCAAAAACAAATAAAATTAGCTTTGTTATTGAAGTCACTACTTTAGAAATTCTTACTAAAGAAAAATACGAAATAGATATCTTTAAAGATTATTATGTAAATTCAGATTTGCTTTCTACATTAAAAACAAACAATAGAGTGCTCAATGTAATTGGAAGTATTTATGCTTCTGAAAATGATTTGGAAAATTGTTTGTTTCTAAACGAAAAAAAAAATGTAGTGGAAGCCTTAAATGGAAATATCTTTTTGGTAGAAGGAAATCAAATTATCACGCCACCTCTAAGTGAAGGCTGTATCAAAGGTATTCTACGAAAAAATATGATTGCAATGCTGCAAAAGGATGAATCATTTTCTATAAAGGAAGCAGCAATTTCGCCATTTGCCATACAAAAAGCAGATGCTCTATTTATTACAAATTCTATTATTGGCATTCAAGAAGTAACCAAATATCGAAAAAAAGAGTTCGATACAACTATCGTAAATCGTATTAAAGAAGCATTTATTGCTTTTATTGGATAAATTAATTACTTAGTTTCGTCAATGTGGATAATCTCTTTTTTTACTTTTCCTTTTTTGTCCGTTTTATGCCCTTCATAACAATTAATTATAGCATTTACAATTTGTAAATCGCTGGCTTTTCTTATAAAACGCCTAGAGTAATTACAATCTTTTAAAAAATCATGTAACTCATCGCGACTCATATTAAGATATTCTAGCATAACTTCACGATCAAAATTTTGTTCCATAATCTCTTTTAGATTATCATCTTTACGAAGTTGCTTTAATTTTTTCATTTCCTTCGATTTTTTCCCTAATTTTTGGTACCAGAAATCAACAGGATTAAAAACAGCAGCAAGTGGCGAATCGTAATTACGAGATTGTGGTCTTCCAACTTCAAAAGCTTGTGCTAAACCATTAATATGAATTCTTGTTGGTGTACTTTCGGGAACATGTTTTGCATCAATAGCCAAAACACCAACTAAATTATGAGCCCTTACTTTTACCTCTTTAATTTCAATAATTTTTGGATGAATGGCAATTTCAATTTTATTATTTTTAAGTAAATCATTGGTAACTTTTAATTTTATCGATTCATAACCAATATAAGAGATATGCAG
>WFMU01000511.1 GCA_015488935.1 Flavobacteriaceae bacterium
GTAGTCACACTTGCCGAAATAGCAGAAAGTGGCCACAACCTAAACATACCAAGATATGTAGATACCTTTTAAGAAGATAAAGAAATAGTGTTAAGTGAAGTTTCTATTAATCTAAAGCAGTCGGATGTAGATTTGGCAGCAGTGAATAAGGAGATAGCAAGATTTTGTGAAGAATTGGTGATTGATACACCATTTTAGGAAACACGTTGCATTGCAATGTGTCAAATTAAAATAATAAAAAATAAAACCATGACAATTTGTAACAGTTTTAATGTAATGATAAATAATGTCAGAAAAATATAAAAATAAATATCGTATAAAATCTGCCAGAATGCCAAATTGGGATTATGGCAGTAATGGTTTGTATTTTATAACCATCTGTACCCAAAATCGGGAATGTTATTTTGGGGATGTTATTGATGATAAAATTCAATTGAACGAAATCGGAAAATTGGCATACAAATATTGGAATGAAATACCACAACATTTTCCGTTTGTTAAATTGGGTGAATTTGTGGTAATGCCAAATCATATACACGGCATATTAATTATTGATAAATTGGATGACGTATCCGTAGAGACGTTGCATTGCAACGTCTCTACTACCACCAACGCAACGTCCCAACCAATCAACGCAACGCCCCAAATCAATACAAAAAACCAAAAAATGGCAAATATTTCCCCAAAACCAGGTTCTGTTTCCACCATTGTACGATCCTACAAATCGGTTGTGACCAAAAATGCACGTAAAATTCACGCAGATTTCGGTTGGCAAACACGTTTTCACGATCATATTATCAGAAACGATAAATCATTTCACAATATATCCAATTACATAATCAACAATCCAAAAAAATGGAATAATGATAAATTCCATAAAACAGAAAAATAATGCAAAAACAAAATTTAATACCAAAATTACGGTTTTCGGAGGAATGGGTAAAAATTACAAGAAGTAATTGGTAATTATCTATTTACCGAAAAGAAACCATTGCCAGATAAAGTAAGAAAATACTACAAAGTATAAAAACCAACATACCAAAAAAATCCAAAAATAAAACAGAAATTCCCTATTTCGTTATTTCAATCCATTGCCCTTTTATTTCTATAAAAATATTACTGCATTCCTTTAAATTTTAAATCAGATTTCACTTCATTAATTCCATGTACATTTTTAATATCAAAATCTATTGTATATTCTAAATGATATTTTTTAATCAAAATATCTAACGCTTCTTTTCTCTTTTTTGCAATTTTTATACCCTGATTATATTTATTAATTGGACCAAAAGCAAAAGGCAATACAGAAAGAGCAATACCAAAAATAATTAGTGGAACGGTAGAAATAACACCACTCTCTAGTCCAAATTTCCCAATAAAATAAGCTAAAAACATAGTTCCAATACTAATCGATAAGTAAAAAATTAAATTATAATAAGACATGTTTTTAGTATTTTTAATCAACTCATATTCAAGATTAATTTTTTTAGTAACCTGTTTTAAATTTTCTCCAAACTTAATTTTATGACATATTCCATTAAAATTTGGTTTTCTATTATTTAAACCACAAGTAGTTCCTGTTTCTATATCAAACAATTTATTTTCGCAAAGCTGACAGTGCTTCGATAAATTTATAGTGTTCATTTAATATGTGTCTTTAGTTATAATATGTAGCAATAATTTTATCTATTATACATGCAAGATACAAAAACCACCAAAACAAAACCATCATTAAAACAATAAACTACAAATAATTCTAGTTATTTTATAGCCATTCCTTACTTTTGCCAAAATTTTAAACAATGAAACCAGAATTTTTACAACAATACGTAGATAAATTTACAAAATGGGCAACCGATTTTGCACCAAAAATTTTAATAGCAATCGCTATATTAGTCGTTGGTTTTTGGTTGGTAAAAGTCATCTCCAACCTACTAAAAAAACTAATGACACGTTTAAAAGTTGACGAAACTTTAAAAGGATTCTCCATCGACTTACTAAATATGGTAATGAAGTTTGGTGTAATACTAGCCACCGTAATGAAACTAGGCATCGTAAAAGAATCCATGTTAATTGCAGCCATCGGAGCCATGGCATTTGCCGTAGGAATGGCATTACAAGGCTCCCTAGGTAACTTTGCAGGAGGCGCATTAATTATGATATTTAAACCATTTAAAGTAGGCGATTTAATAGAAGCACAAGGCGTATTTGGCGAAGTACAAGAAATACAAATATTTAATACCAGATTACTAACGCCAAGTAACAAAACAGCCTTTATTCCAAACGGCGCACTATCTAATGGAAACGTAATTAACTATTCTACAAAAGGACAATTTCGCGTAGATTTAACCATTGGAATATCCTACAATTCCGATATTAAAAAAGCCAAAAAAATTCTGTTAGAAGTAATGAATAGAAACCCAAATGTATTGCAAAATCCAGCACCAACGGTAAACGTAAAAGAATTGGCAGATAGTGCCGTAAATTTAGCCGTAAGACCTTGGACTAAACCAAGCGTTTATTGGGATGTTTATTTTGATACCTTAGAAGAATGTAAAATAGCGTTGGATGCTGCAGGAATTGAAATCCCATTTCCGCAAAGAGACATTCATGTATTTGAGCATAAAAAATAATAAAATATGACCTTTAAAGAGCTACAATTACATAAAACAATACTTAGAGCTGTCGCTGAATTAGGCTATAACTCTCCCACAGCAGTACAAGTAAAAACCATTCCAGTAGTTTTAGAAGGATTCGATGTCATCAGCTCAGCACAAACAGGAACAGGAAAAACAGCAGCATTTGCACTACCAATTTTACAAAAATTATTAAAAAATCAAGATGTTGCAAAACGACGTAAAATAATACGTGCAATAGTTATTAGTCCAACCAGAGAACTAGCAGAACAAATAAACCAAGACTTTAAAGCCTACGCAAAATATACCAATTTACGAACCACAGTTGTATATGGCGGAACAGCCATAGAACCACAAATAGATAGAATAAAAAAAGGAATAGACATACTCATTGCAACACCAGGACGCTTATTAGACTTATACAAACGAGAAAAAGTAAACCTTAGTTATATAGAAACTTTAGTAATAGACGAAGCCGATTTAATGCTAGACATGGGTTTTATTAACGATGTAAACAAAATTGTAAAAATTACACGCTTACAAAAGCAAATACTACTATTTTCGGCAACCATGCCACAAAAAGTAATAGATTTAACCACAAGCGTATTACAAGAGCCAATAACCATAAAAATTGCAGCAACCTCATCTGCAGCAAAAAATGTAAAACAACAATTATATTACGTGCCAAAACGTAAAAAAATGGAACTTTGTTTACATCTATTACGTAAGTTAACAAGTAAAAAAGCCAACAGTTCAAAAAACAATATCCTTATTTTTAGACGAACCAAATTTGGTGTAGATAAACTAGAAAAAACCCTAAAAAGAAACGGTTACCAAGTAGTGAGTTTCCATGGCGATAAAACACAAAATGCGCGACAAGAAGCCTTAAATAAATTCAAAAATAACGAAGTAAACATATTAATAGCAACCGATGTTGCATCGCGAGGAATTGATATTACAGATTTAGATATCGTTATTAATTTTGATATGCCAAACATACCAGAAACCTATGTACACCGTATTGGAAGAACAGGAAGAGCAGGAAAAAGTGGAAACGCCTATTCGCTGTGTTCTAGAGACGAAAAAAGTTATGTAAAAAGCATTCAAAACCTATTAAATAAAGCAATTCCTGTAGAAACAGAACACCCATATCCATTAGAAGCAAAACCAGACGATAAACCAAAAAAACGCACAGGCTCTAAATACAAAAAAGGAAGAAAATCAACCGCAAGTAAAAAGAAAAAGAAACGCTGGTATTAAACTTAAAAACCTGAGTTTACTACATATTTCTAAAGGCATCTTCTTCGTTAGAAGTAATTCCTAAAGCATCGTAAATATATTTAAAAGTCGAAAGTAATTCAGGCTTACCATTTACAATAGCAACATCGTGCTCAAAATGCGCAGACGGTTTTCTATCTGCCGTTAAAATAGTCCAACCATCACTAAGCTGATTTATTTTATGCGTACCTAAATTAACCATAGGCTCAATAGCAACAACCATTCCTTCCTTAAATTTTTTACCGCGACCTTTTCTACCATAATTTGGCATTTCTGGATCTTCGTGCATTTTTTTTCCTAAACCATGACCAACCAATTCACGTACAATACCATAACCGTGTTTTTCGCAATAATCCTGAATAGCAAAACCAACATCACCAACACGATTTCCAGTTTTAAACTGTCTTATTCCTTCATACAAACTCTCTTTTGTTACTTGAAGTAATTTTTTAGTTGCTGCATCTACCTCGCCAACTTCAAAAGTATAAGCGTGGTCGCCGTAAAAACCATGCATTAACACACCACAATCCACAGAAATGATATCGCCCTCTTTTAAAGGAGTATCGTTTGGAATACCGTGTACAACCTGCGCATTCGGACTCATACATAATGTATTTGGAAAATCATACAGACCTAAAAAACCAGGAATTCCATTATGATCTCTAATAAATTCTTCTGCTAATTTATCTAAATACAATGTAGTAACCCCAGGTTTAACTTCAGAAGCAATCATCCCTAAAGTTTTAGAAACAAGTAATGCACTTTCTCGCATTAATTCAATTTCGGCAAGTGTTTTTATTTTTATCATGTGGCAAAGGTAAAATAATACGTATAAAAAAAGAGCTTTATTTTAAAATTAGTTGTAAATAAACCCATGTAAGATATTTATTTGAGTAGATATCTTAGATTTGTGTTTAATTAGTGAGCCTCATTTAAGGTAGAAGAAACATTTTTTAATCCGTTAAGGTTACACTCAATATAATTTAGAGCGAAAGCATCCAATGACCAGAAAAATTTCATTAATTAAGCCTTTTTAAGCAAATAACCACCCAATTTTAAGTTTAGCTTTTCAAGAAATAAAGCAATGCGATTCCAAATGATGTTTTGCATTCCTTTTTTTAGTAAAAAATACCGAATATAATCTTTATTCGTTTTAAAAATTTGTAAAAATTCATTGCATGTTAAAGTATCTTTACTATTACTTACAATAATATAATCTGTGATTGCTCTATAGTGTAAGACTTTGTTTTTTAATGAATTATCAACTTTAAAATAGTCTAAAAATAATTTTATTGCGTGGTAAAAACGCTTTCTAAAATCCCAAACTTTTACAGCATCTTTACTGTGCGAACCACTTTCTGGTAAAATGCGATATACAGTAGTAACTATATTGAGTTTGGCAACCTTCTTGTGGTATGCAAAAAATAAAAAGAAATTATAATCATTAAAAGAAATATCTTTTTGTACTTGGTAGAAGGCAATAAATTTATCCATCAACTCTTTTTGAAACAAAACTGTTGACGCTGTAAAATGGTTTTTAAACAAAAAAGTAGTAAAATCAATAGTTTTATAGCTTTCTGAAAAATTTTCTGTGGTGTTTTTAAAAAGATTTTCTACTTCTATAAAATCTTTTCTTAAAGTAGCAACCGTTCCATACGACGTATTTTTGTCTAAAAAATCGACTTGTTTTTGTAGTTTAAGCGGTTCAATCCAATAATCATCTCCATCGCAAATAGCGATATATTTAGCATTACAAGCCTTAATAGTTCGTAATAAATTTAATGCACTACCATGATTTTTATCTGAGTTTAAAAGTCTAATTTTAGTTGGATTTTTCGCCTTATATTTCTGTACAATTTGCAAAGTATTATCGGTGCTACAATCTTCGCCGATAACAATAACAAAATCAAAATTGGTTTGTTGCATTAGTAAACTATCTAAAGTATTGGCAATATAATTTTCTTGATTATACGTAGTAACTGCTATGTTTACCGTTGGATTATGCATTAATTTTCAACTTTTTTAAAAGAATGTTTCTTAAATTAAAATAAGTTTCAAGCTTAAAAAATTCGCCATGAGCAATTACAAATAATACACCAATTGCAACCTGACTTATAAGCGTAAGCAAATTATTATTTCCGATATAAATACCAGCAAAATAAACAATTCCACCCATAACTGCGGCAAGTAAAAAAGAAGGTAAAATATCTAGTAACTGCTCTTTAACGGTGTAATTTATGAGTTTACTTGTCCAATAACCATTAATAAAAATTTCTAAAATAGAAAGGATAATCATACTACCAATCATGGCTTTGATACTTATTGAAACAGCAACAATTAGCATTGGAATTGCAATCCCTTTTTTTATAAATTCTAATTTTAGAAACAAATCACTTCTTCCAAAAACTTTTAATAAATTGAGATTTATAATATGTAATGGATATAAAACACCAGCAAAAACTAATAATTGAAGAAGCTTAACCGAAGGCAACCATTTTTCGCCAATTAAAACTAAAATAAACGGTTTGGCAACTGCAGCAAGACCAAACATGGCTAAAAAGGTGATAAACATGGTGTTTTTAACCAATTTTTTTAAGGCATTTTTTAAACGCATTTTATCTTCAATTTGCGATAAACTCGGATAAGAAACTCGGTTAATGATACTAGCAAAATTTTCGGAAATTAAGACTTGAAAACGATTGGCTCTATCAAAAAAACCCAATTGTTCGATAGAGAAAGCCTTCCCAATTATAAATCGGAAACTATTGTTATAAATGGAACCAATAAGACTGCTAAAAAGTAGATTTCTACCAAAACCAAACAATTCTTTAAACGATAATTTATCAAACAACCAAGTTGGTTTCCATTTAGAAGAAATCCATAATAACAAGGTTTGCAAACTACTATTTACTAAAAATAGAAACACCAAACTCCAAATACCAGCTCCTGTTAAAGCCATAATAATAGCTATAACACCAGAAAAAAGTGTAGCCAAAAAAGAAATTTTAGTCCATTTTTTAAATTTCATTTCTTTTTCTAAAAGGGTTTGTTGTACATTTCCAAAAGCATGAATAACAATACCTAAACCAATAACAATTAAAATTATTTTTAGTTGCGGTTCTTTAAAGTACACGCTAATATAATCTGCTCCAAAAATTAGTAGTATGTACAAAAAAACACCAATAACAAGATTAAAAATAAACACAGTAGAATAATCGTTATTGGTACATGTTTTTTTTCGAATTAAAGCACTTGTTAAACCACTATCGGTAAAACTTTTAGAAAGGGAAATAAAGATGGTTGTTAATCCAATAATTCCAAAGTCGTTAGGTGTTAAAATTCGAGCCAAGATAACACCAACAACCAACTGAATTCCTCTACTCGAAAAGCTCTCAAAAAAGCTCCAAATGATACCGTTAATTGTACGTTCTTTTAAATTATTCAAATCGTATTTATTAGTAATAACTCAAACAAAAGTATAATATTATTTGATGAGTTCCTTATATTTGCCTTAAATACTTGGTCTTTTGAACAAATCCTTACAAATTTTATTTTTATGTAGTTGGTATCCATCTCGTGTACTACCAACAAATGGCGATTTTGTGCAACGACATGCAGAGGCTGTTGCTCTTCAACACAACGTTACGATTGCACATGTAATTTCGGACAAAAATGCCAAACAAAAGATAGAGATTACAGACGAAACAATATGTACTGTTAGAACATTAATTGCTTATGTAAAACCGACAAAAAATCCGATTATAAAATATTTTCGTTTTATAAAAGCCTACAAATTATTATTAAAAAAGATAGACCAAATAGATGTGGTACATGTTAATGTACTTTATCCTGTTGGAATTATTGCTTTAGATTTAAAAAAGCGAAAAAATATTCCTTATATCATCTCCGAACATCATTCTATTTACCATAAACCGTATTGTAAAGAAATTGGTTTTATAGAATATTTTTTATCCAAACGCATTGTAAAAAACGCGAGTGTGGTTGCTCCTGTAAGTAATGATTTGGCAAATTCGATGCAAGATTTTAAACTAGCTGGAAATTACAATACTGTACCAAATGTAATTGATACAAATTTGTTTTCTACTAAAAAAGTGCAAAAAAATAAGCAATTTACATTATTGCATGTCTCTAATATGGTACCGCTTAAAAACGTAACTGGAATTTTGCGCGTTGTAAAAAAGTTGATGGCTACTATAGATGATTTTCATTTTTATTTTATTGGAGGAAACGCCACAGATTTTAAAAAACAGGCCGCTGAATTAGCCATAAACTTAGGGCAAGTTAGTTTTATCAATCATCTGCCACACCAAGAATTAGTCACTTATTTTCAGAAGGCAGACGTTTTTATTTTATTTAGTGAAATTGAAAATTTACCTTGTGTTATTCCAGAAGCATTTTCGTGTGGAACGCCAGTAATTTCGAGTAATGTAGGTGGAATTTCGGAATATTTTCCAGAAGGTTTTGGTATGTTGGTAAATCCGAATAGCGAAACGGAACTCTATAATGCTATTGTAAAATTACATAGCGATTATTGTGTAAAATCGCCGAATTTTATGCACGATTATGTGGTACATAATTTTAGCAAAAAACAGATTTGTACTGCGTTTACAAAGTTGTATGTAACTGCTTTGGGATAATACTAATTAAGTATTGAAATACGATTATAAAAATATATTTCAAAACAGTGTTGTCCTGCAAAAGATATATAACCACTTTGTTTCTATACATAAGGCATAAGACGCAAGAAACAAGATGTAGGAAACAAGATGCAAGACTATTGAGGTAAAGCTGTTTTGCCAAAACAGCTTTACTTATTAAAACAGTTTTAAGTAAACACAAAATCGCCTTCGCCATCTTGAAAATCAAAATCAAAACCTACCTCTTTTTGTAAAGATTTAGATATGGTAAAAGTGCGATTATCTTGTTTTTTATACCAAAAAGGATTTCTGTTTTTTTGTATAAAATCATTCAGATGTTTATTATACGTTAAGAATGAAACTGCTTTTTGGTTGTATAAATATTGATAAATGGCTTGTACAATAAAACGGATGTTTTCTAACTCAAAATAGACATAAGGAATTTTTACCAATCCTTTATTGTTTGTAAGAAAAAGTACAGCAATAAGCTCTGTTTTCTTTTTATATACCTTTATTAAACTTGCATCAAAAGAAATGGATGTATCTGTAAAATAGTAATATTGTGCATTGCTTTTTAAACTATTTTTTAAAACCCAAGGATAATTTAAAATCCATTCTAATTCTTTTTTTTCTCGTTTAAAAAGTTCTTTTTTATTTAATTTTTGAATAAAAGTAACTATTTCATCATCTATATTTTTACTATATATGCAAATTATATTCTTGGTTGAAGTTGTTTTTTTAAAAACTAAAAAGGTATTTACCATAAAATCAACCAATTTTAAAAAAGGTTTTAAACTTCGCAAAGCTGGAATTTTTTTTGGAATAATTACCGAACTTTGCAGTTTTAAAAAATACCGATAACCATCTAAATTTTTAACGGTTATAAATTTATTTAATTTACGGATAATTTGTTTTGTTTTCTCGGTCATGTCTCTAAACATTACCTTGTTATTACTCGTTTTAAGAAATATTAAAAATAATGGTATTGCTGTATGTTTTCCTTTTTTTGGATCTATCCACCAGCAACTATTCCAATAAACTTTGGTTTTTGTTTTAGAAAAATAATCTGGCAAACTACCTATAAAACCTAGAATTTCTTCGGTTTCATTTATAGCAATAATTAAAGCAATATC
>WFMU01000512.1 GCA_015488935.1 Flavobacteriaceae bacterium
ATGCAAAAGCAAGTAGATTAGACGTTATTTTATTTTTTAACAACGATTTTTTAGAAATAACTGTTAAAGATGATGGTATTGGATTTAATGTAGATAACGAAAATGCAAAAAAAGGAATTGGTTTATTAAACATGAAAGGAAGAGCACAACTTATTAAATCGGAATTTAAACTAACTTCTGCTCCTAATTTAGGAACAACAGGTTATATAAAATGTAGCAAACAAAAAATAAACATATAATTCGTATTATATTAAAACAAAAAAAATCATGATAAAAATAATAATAGTAGATGACCATATTTTATTTTCACAAGCATTAAGAGGTTTAGTAGATGATTTTAAAGACCTTGAAGTTATTGGACAATTTAAAAATGGTAAAGAATTACAAGAATATTTTGTAAAAGGAGCAATAAAGCCAGATATTGTTTTAATGGATGTTCAAATGCCTATTGTAAACGGAATTGAAGCCACTAATTGGCTCAAAAAAAAGCACCCAAAAATTAAAGTTTTAGCACTAACAATGAACGACGACGAAACAACCATACTTAAAATGTTACGTGCAGGTGCAAAAGGATATTTACTTAAAGATATACACCCTTCTGTATTACATAAAGCAATAAAAAGAACCCATAAAAAAGGATATTATTATACAGAACAAGTATCAGATACCTTATTACATGCAGACGAAATAGAAACCAAAACATTTAAAAGTGTAGAACTTAGACCAAGAGAATTAGAATTACTCAAATACACAACAAAAGAAATGACATATAGAGAAATTGCAAAAAAAATGTGCCTTTCTCCAAAAACAGTAGATGGTTATAGAGAAAAACTATTTTCTAAACTAGATGTAAAAAGTAGGATAGGTTTAGTTTTATACGCTGTAAAAGAAGGATTAGTAGAAGAAGAATAAAATAAACAAGCCCTAAAATTTTAAATTTTAGGGCTTGAAATAAATAAACTATGAACTAGAAATACTTATTTTTTAATAAATTTAGTCGTGCTTTTTTGACCTTCATCATCTAAAAGAACAAGTAAATATACACCTTGCTCTAGTTTATCTACAGCAATTGATTTTAAAGTATCTTTCTTATCTAATTTTTTTGAAAAAATTACTTTTCCTTTAATATCTACCACCTGATATGCAACTATTTTCTGTTTATTAGTAGCAATATGTAAAATATCTTTAACAGGATTAGGTGAAATACGAACCGAAACAACCTCTTTTATACCTTGTTTTTTAGGCTCTTTTTGAGCTATAAAACTCTTTTTCTCTTTTATTGGATCTGGATTAGCAACAACAACTATTTTTCGATGACAACAACTCACTTTAAAGAAAATATTAACAGAATCCCAAGGACTTCCAACAGCCAATTTAAATCGGTAAATTTTACCAGGTCTTAAATGATAACCTGTAGGTAAGAAATCAACAATATTAATATTATTAGGTGCTTGTGTTAATGGATAAACCCAACCAGAATGCAATACATTAACATCAGACCATGTTAAAGGATCAAATTCTGCTAATCCTACAAAATAACCAGTTTCACAACTACTTAAAGAACCATTAACCAATAAATCATCTTCTAAACATAATTCTGTTACACTTAAAGGACCATAATACGAAGGTACCTGAACCACTTGGTATGGATATCTAAATGATGCTACTGCAGTTGCACCCATGTTTGGTCTGCAATCTTTACAATTAAATAATTGATGGTAAGATTCGTAAGTGTGTAAATTTGGATTATCACCCAATCTGCGATCAATACCAGTAACTACAAACTCACAATTATAAATAGATAAACTAGTTAAATGATTTTTAATTTTTGCATCTGGTATAAATGTATCTATTAACGAGTTACTACTTGTATATAAATTCACAACATTATTTTGAGAACCTGGTGTTCCAATATTTCTAGAAACTAATAATTTGTTATTAATATCTACATCTACCATCATTGGACCGTTAGCACTTTGGAAAAATGAAGCAGAATTTCCAAACGTGATTTTTCTAACATGATGTGTTTGTGATGTATAAGTTCCTCGTTCTACCGCACAAAAAACCTCCCAATTATTACGTAAAGCTACCACATTATTATTATTTCTATATAGAATTCTACTACCATATTCTAAATAATTAGAACCAACAGAAGTTGAATTATTCATAAAAAAAGTAAAAGTAGGAACGTAATTATAACGTTTAATTTCTAACTTTCTCGTAGTTGAATATGCAGGTCCGTAAGAGTAAGCAACAACAAACTTATTGCCTTTCATATCTGTTTGTACCGCAAAAGGAGAACTATTGGTTATTGTCGAAAAATTTCCAAGATGTTTGTACCCTTTTAAAATCATATTTCTATAAACCACTAAATAAAGTGAATTTCCACCTGTTCTAGTAATTAGCACATCACCGTTTGGAGCAACTTCAATATCCGTTGCTTGGGTGTTGTTCGATACCATTATTGGACCACCAATCAACGTACCATTAGTGTTATATTTCTTTAAAAAAGTACCATAAGAATTTTTATTAGATACTCTATCGTGGTACAAAACATAAACATTGTTAGAATCGTCTATACGAACTCTTGTAAAATCAGAATACGTAGAAATTTGAACTTGTGAAGAGGTGGCATTAAAAGTGGTGGCATTGTATATTTTTAAATAATTTCCCGAAATGCCTCTCCACGAAGCAATAGCATAATAATTCCGATTAGAATCGGAAGTAGAAAAAACCCAATGCGAAATTGAAGCAGAAAGGTTTGTGGTTTGTACAGCTCCAGTAAGCTGTCCTTGCGCGTTAGACATGGTGTAACTTCCTAATAACATAAGAAGTAAAAAAATGTATTTTTTTGTTTTCATAATAAAAAAAATTAGTTTTACCTACTCTATTTTGGCTTTTCGGTTACCGCCCTTAATAGAATATCAATAAGCTAATTTTTTGTTACCTATTTTTTTTGTTTTTTTAAATGAAGTAGTTAATTAGCTTAAACAAAAACTTTAAAATTAACCTTAACACTAATTTATTGCGTCTTTTTTGAAAATAATTGTACATTTATCCACCGAAAACAGTAATTGCATTGACAAAATTCCAATACATACAGAAAAAATTAAAAGCATTTATTAAAAAATACTATACAAATGAATTGATAAAAGGAGCAATACTTTTCTTTTCTTTTGGTCTCTTGTATTTTTTGTTTACATTGTTTATCGAATACTTTTTATGGTTAAAGCCAACGGCAAGAACCATTTTATTTTGGCTGTTTATAGCAATAGAATTAGCACTTTTAACAAAATATATTGTATTGCCATTAATTAAATTATTTGGACTACAAAAAGGAATTTCATACAAAGACGCTTCTAAAATTATAGGAAAACATTTTACAGAAGTTGATGATAAACTACTAAACGTATTGCAATTACATGATACCGAAAATCAAACCGAATTACTATTGGCAAGTATTGAGCAAAAATCTATTGATTTAGAACCAATACCATTTAAACGCGCAATTAAATTTTCAAAAAATAAAAAATATTTAAAATACTTAGCCATACCATTTGTAATATGGTTTATCACTTTTTTAACAGGAAATACTATTATTTTTAAAGAAAGTTTAGATAGAGTAGTAAATTACCAAACCGCTTACGAACCACCAGCACCATTTTCATTTGAGTTGGTTAATGCTAATTTAACCACAGTCGAAGGTAAACCTTTTACCATTCATATAATAACCAAAGGAAATGTTGTACCAGAAAATGTAAAAATCCATTTTAAGGATAAAAATTATTTCTTAAAAGAAGAAAATTTAGGAGCCTTTTCACATACTTTTTCTAGTTTAAAAGAAAACACAAAATTTTATGTTGTTGCAAACGAAATACAATCTAAAGAATATGAAATAAAGGTAATTAAAACACCAACCATTGCAAAGTTTAAAATGTTTTTAAACTATCCTAATTATACCTTAAAAACAAACGAAAGTATTAAAAATACAGGTAATGCTGTTGTTCCAGAAGGAACAACCATAACATGGAAAATTAATACAAAAAATACCGTTAATATAAACCTAAACAATTTAAACGATAGCACAACTGTAGCTTTTAAAAAACAAGAAAACAAACAAAATTTTTCCCTTTCAAAAAGAATAAGTAACAATTTAGATTATAAGATTCAAACATCTAATAATCAATTAAAAAACTATGAAAATTTACAATATGGAATTCAAGTAATAAAAGATGAATATCCAAAAATTGTAGTTAAAACAGATATCGATAGTATTACCAGAGGTAATGCACAATTTATAGGTCAAATATCTGACGATTACGGTATTAGCAAGTTACAATTAATTTATTACGATAAAAAAAATAAAGCAAATACAAAGGAATTTAGTATTCCTGTAAAAAATAAAACCTTCCAAGAATTTTATTATATCTTTCCAGAAGGACTGCAATTAGAAAAAGGAATAGACTACGAATTCTATTTTCAATTATTTGATAACGATGCCATAAATGGAAATAAAAATGTAAAAACAAAAATATTCCATTATCGAAATAAAACAGATAAAGAACTTACAGAAGATGTTTTAAAAGAACAAAAACAAAATTTGGATAACTTAAATAATACAACTAAAAAAACCGAAAAACTCACAAAAACTTTAGAAGATTTTTCTAAAAAAATGAAAAATAAGGCAGAAATGGATTGGCAAGACAAAAAAGAGTTTAACCAATTTATTAAACGCCAAAAAC
>WFMU01000513.1 GCA_015488935.1 Flavobacteriaceae bacterium
CTAATGGAAGTTTAATAAATGCTCAAGTACTATTATAAAACAGACAAATAAAATAATCAACGTTCTCTAATAATGCATTTACATTTCCATTAAATTAAGTAGTATTCGATATAAAAAATATTATTAGATGCATTATAACTATTTACTTATTAACTATATACAATTATTTTACTGAATTAATTGTTACTAAAAAAATCCATTCCGAGTAAAAATTCATTAAATACGCAATCTGCTTTGCTAAAGTCTAAAAAATTTGCAGCTTGTATCTTGTACATTTATTGCTTTTTCTCTTTATTTCTTATATCGAATTTACATTAAATAAACAATAAATGAGTACCATCGATATCAGCTCTATTGTAAAAATCGCCAATAGTTAATATACCATCTAAATCACCTATTAAATCTTTTTCTTCTAAATGGAACATATCAACAGCTAGTTTACAAGCCCAAAGACTTACTCCTGAATCTGATAAAATTTCTAAAAATTCATCTACTGGAGGTAAATCTAGTTTCTCCATTTCATTTTTCATCATTTTGGTTGCAAATGCTTCAATTCCTGGTAAGCCACCAAGCATTGTTGGCATGTGCATTGCAGGGTTACCTACTGTTGAAATTTTTAAATTGCTCAACTTTTTCTTTTCTATTGCTTCTAATCCGAAGAAAGTAAAGAAAATCTCTGCTTCTATTCCTTCCATTCTCGCACCATTTGCCATAATAAAAGCTGCATATACACTATCTAAATTTGCTTTTGATAAAACAAAAAGCATTCTTTTAATTTTTGTTGCCATGATTTATTTATTTTTTTTGATTAAATACAACTTTTTGGTTTTGGTATTCCTGCTATTAATGTTGAAATTTTAAGTGGTCCTCCAGGAAATAAATTATAAAATTCTTTAATGTTAAATTTTCCACTTTTTTTAATACCTCGTATAGATAATGCTTCCTCTTTTTTATGTTTATCTTGTAAGTATTCAATTACCATCCAATGTGCATCTGTCATTTCAATATTTTTTTCTTTTGCTAATGCTATACCAACTTCTTTATCCCATTGCGAAAAATCTGTAAGGTATCCTTCTTCATTAACATTTACGGTTTTGTTTGCTATTGTTTTTTCCATGATATTCTTATTTTGTATTGTTTATTGTTGTTTTTTATTATTCTACTTTATCGTATTTTTTACCTTTTTCAGACATGGTTGCCGATACAAATGGTATGTGAACACCTTTTATTAGCATATTCCAATAAATCCATCTAAAAGCTAATTTTCCCATGTGATTCATTCTACTTTCACCCAATAATTTTAATGGCCCTACACCTGGGAATGGGAATGTTCCTTCTACTGGTTCGTGGGTGTAATTAAAATCTATTAATAATGCTTTTCCATGTCCTGTTTCAATAAAACAGTTTGCGTGACCGTCAAATTCTTCTTTTAGTGGTTTATTAGCAATATATCTTTCGATATTTTCTGTTAATATTTCTGCTTCAAAATGCGCTACAGAACCTGCTTTTGATGCTGGTAAATTAGAAGCATCACCAATTACAAAAATATTTTCATGTGCTTTAGATTGTAAGGTTGCCTTATTGGTTGGTACAAAATTCATATCATCGCCCAATCCAGAACGTTCAATCATTGCATCTCCTAAATTTGTTGGTATGGTTACCAATAAATCGTACGATACCTCTCTTTCACCATAATCTACAATTTTATTATTTTCATAATCTACACGTTCAATATCAAAATCGGTTACTTCTCTAATTCCTTTTTCTTCTAATAAATGATGTAGTGCAGCAGTAGCTTTTGGTTTAGTAAAAGCACCTTCTAATGGTGTTACATAAGTAATTTCTACTTTATCTCTCATTCCTTTATTTACAAAGTACGAATCTGCTAAAAAAGCGAATTCAAGTGGTGCTACTGGACATTTTATAGGCATTTCAGTTATATGTACAACTAACTTTCCTCCTTTAAATTCTCGTAATTTATCTCTTAACCCTTTAGAACCTTCATAAGTATAAAAATCAAAGATATTTTTATGCCAATTTGGACCTTTCATACCCTCAGTTTCTTCTGGTGCTATTTTTGTACCAGTAGCAATAATCAATATATCGTAATCTAAAAACTCATGTTCTAGCTTTACCTTGTTTTTTTCTGGTATAATTTTATCAATTTTCTGAAGTACATACCGTACCTTTTTAGGGATATATTTTTTTCCTTTTTTCTTTACATCTTTGGTTTTGTACAAATCAAATGGTAGAAATAAAAATCCTGGTTGGTAATAGTGTGTCTTATATTGATCTACTATGGTTATTTTCCACTCTTCTGTATTTAATTTATGAACCAGATGGTTTGCCATCATTGTGCCTGAAGTTCCTGCCCCAAGTATTACTAAATTTTTCATTTTTATCTGTTTTAATTATCGTTTTAATCTTATTCAAATTTACGACATTACAAAAGTTGAAAAAATGATATTTATCATAGTAAAATATTGCAAAACAAGAATATACA
>WFMU01000514.1 GCA_015488935.1 Flavobacteriaceae bacterium
CAATAAAATCGAGTAAAAAATTAATGAAGTATGCAAATAAAAAAACTACTTTTGTAACTATAAATGGAGGGACACATCACAACCTATTTAATTTTGAAATTTATCAAAAAACAATCAAAGCATTATTAAACTAACTAAAATATTCGATGAAAAATAAAATAAAAGCAGTAGAAGCATTTCATAATGCATTTGGAATTACCAATAGAGAAACACCCATAGCAAAAACCAATGAAAAAGAAATAAAATTGCGATTTGATTTAATGGCAGAAGAAAACGAAGAATACTTAGAAGCAGCCAAAAACGACGATTTGGTTGAAGTGGCAGATGCTTTAGGCGATATGCTTTATATTTTATGCGGAACCATTCTTTCGCATGGTATGCAGCACAAAATAGAAGAAGTGTTTGATGAAATTCAGCGTAGTAATATGAGCAAGTTAGGAGCAGATGGGAAACCAATTTATAGAGAAGATGGCAAGGTAATGAAAGGTCCAAATTACTTTAAACCAAAAATTAAAGAAATTTTAGAGAAATAAAGTTTTTTTAGCTTACTGCTAGTTTAAGGTCGTGATGTGCTTCGCAGTTCTATTTTCCTTTTTCTTTGTTATAAATTATTTCTATAATAGCTAAGCAAAGAATTTATGCCTCAAAAAAGAAAAATATATGCTAATTTATTTATAACGTATTTTGCTTTACAATTAGTATTATACATTTTTTAAGGTAAACGAAAATGTAGAACCTTTACCTAATTCGCTTTCCACAAAAATTTCTTCGTTATGAGCTTCAATAATATGCTTTACAATAGATAGTCCAAGCCCAGTTCCACCTTGATTTCGAGACCTACTTTTATCCACACGATAAAAACGTTCAAATAATCGAGGAATTTTATCAGCTTCAATACCATTACCATTATCTATAACAGAGATAATTACCTTATCATCTTTATAAAATTTAACACTTACAAATGTAGAACCACCAGATTTTCCGTAATAAATAGAATTAGCAATCAAATTTATTAAAACTTGTTGTATTCTATCTTTATCTGCATTTACAAAAATAGGCGTTTCGTAAATTTGATTTAAACTTAGAGAAATGCCCCTTTTTTTAGCTTCGATTTCTAATAAATCAAAAACATTTTCAATCAAGTTTAAAATGTTAAAATGTTGGTAGTTTATACTTAAATCGCCAATTTCTAATTTAGAAATCATATCCAAATCTTTAACAATATGATTTAAACGTTCTACACCATTATTGGCTCGTTCTAAGTACTTTAAACGTACATCTTTATCGTTAATTGCACCTTCAATTAAGGTTAATAAATAACTTTGTACGGTAAATAAAGGTGTTTTTAATTCGTGCGAAATATTACCTAGAAATTCACGTCTATAATCTTCACGAACTTTTAAATTTTCAATTTCTAAACGTTTGTTTTCTGCAAAACGTTTTACATTTTTAGACAAGGTTTCCATATTAGAAGTAATGGTGTTTTTATCCAAATCTTCAATATCTAAAATAGAAACATCTTTATAAATTTTTTGTACCCTTTTATAAATAAAACGCTCAACTCTATACTGAATAATTACCAGTGAAAAAACAAATAAAAGTAGTTCAAAAACTACAACAAACGGAATGGATAATTTATGCGCTACAAAAAGATGTAAAACGAGCATAATTACTAAAGTCAATAAAGACAATAATAAAGCCGAATAAAAGGCAAATTTATATGTTTTTTTAAATTTCAAATGGAATTAAGTTGTGACTTCAAAGATAAAAATAATAATTTTCTTTTCAGTTACTTTACTAGAATATGGGATTGCATTAAAAAATGTTATTAACAGATGTTAGTATTTATTTGTAGTTCAATAGAATACCTATATATTAAATTTAAGTTAATTTTAATTTCTCATAAAAAAATTCACTAAAAATATGTACATTTGCAACACGATTTAAAAAACTTATAATAAAAACATTAATTATGAAACAAATTTACTTTTTATTAGTCGCTATTTTAGTGACTACCTTTTCTTTTGCTCAAGGGAGCGAAGATTTTACAAATTCAAATGCCACAAGTTCTTATGCAGATGGGAATTTTGTTGGTAATAATGGTGTTACTTGGACTTATGTAGCTTCTCGTGATGCAAATAACGATGCAAATGGTTCTGGAATAGCATTACCAGCACTTATGTTGCGTAGAGTTGCCAATGGATCAAAAGTAACTTCTAGTCCAGTAGCAGGAGGAATAGCAGATTTCTCCGTAAAATTATACAAAGGTTTTACAGGTGGAGGAAACAGACAAGTAGAACTTTATGTAAATGGTGTTTTAAAAGGAACTTCAACTCCTTTTGACGATTTAGCAGAGCATATTTTTACCGTAGCAGGTATTAATGTAGGTGGAGATGTAACCATAGAATTAGTAAACGTAACCACAAAACAAGTTATTGTAGATGATATTACTTGGACTGCTTATGCAGGTGCAGCAGTACCTACTTTAGCTATTAATTCACCAGCAATGAATGAAGTAATGCCTTCTGGAGATGTAACAGTAAACTATGCAATTAGTAACTTTAACGTAGCAGCACCAGGAAATGGTGGAGATGGTCATTTTCACTGGCAATTAGATGGTGGAGCCTCAACTCCAGAATTTACAAATACAGGAACTTTGGCACTTACAGGATTAGCAGCAGGATCACACACTTTATTTATGGATTTAAGAGATGATTCACATCAATCTTTAACACCACCAGTAGAAGCAACCGTTACATTTACAGTACAAGCATACACACAAGTAGCTACAATTGCAGATTTAAGAGCAGGAGTTATTGGAAATAATTACGAATTAACAGGAGAAGCACTAATAAATTATGCACAAGGCTTTAGAAGTCAAAAATGGATACAAGATGCAACTGCAGGTATTTTAATTGATGACCAATCAGGAAACATTACTGCTGGAGCAAGAGGTGATGGATTATCTGGTATTAAAGGAAGATTAGGAGAATACCAAGGAATGATGCAATTTATTCCATTAGTAGATGCAACTTTGGTATCACCATCAACCGTAACAATTACACCACAAGTAGTAACATTAGCAGATTTAGCAGCAATGTCTGAAAACTACGAAGCAAAATTAATAAAAGTAGAAGGTGTTACTTTAGCAGGAGGAGGAAACTTTATAAATGGAACAATATATCCAATGTCACAGGGAGCAGACGCTTTTGATTTTAGAGCAAATTTTTACAATGTAGATTATACAGGTACAGCTGTACCAACAAATCCTAGAGATATTGTAGGCTTAGTTGCTCAAAACGCTTCAGGTTATACTTTTGCAGCAAGAGATTTAGCAGATTTCCAATATGTAGCAGCTGTAGGTGAAAATACTATTGCAGGTTTTGCAATGTATCCAAATCCAGTAAATGGCGATGTATTAACCATTAATACATTACAGAATGCCGAGAAAAACATACAAATATTTAATATTTTAGGAAAACAAGTTTTAGCGAAAACAATTACTGGAAATACCGTAAATGTAGCAAACTTAAACGCAGGAATTTACTTAATAAAAGTAGAAGAAGCAGGAAGTTTTATCACTAGAAAACTAGTTATAAAATAGTTAAGAACTTACTATTTATTTTAAATGCCTTGAGAAATCAAGGCATTTTTATTTTTAAATAGTATATTTGTGAGAGCCCAATCAATTCTTTTGTAAAAACTATTAACTAAAACGTATTTTATTATGAAAGCAAAAATGGGCATTATTATCCTTTTTTTAGGATTAAATAGTTGGGCACAAGTAGGTATTGGCACTAATACACCAAATGCATCATCCATATTAGATATCACCTCATCCAATAAAGGAATTCTAGTGCCTAGAGTATCCATTACAAACATAGCATTACAAGCTCCAATTGGAGGAACAGCATCAATAGGATTATTAGTTTGGAATACCAATACAACCACCATTGGAGGAAAAGGTGTTGGTTTTTACTATTGGGATGGATTAAAATGGGTGTATCTTATTAATACCAATACCATAGCTACTTATGTAACGCCACATAATACCTTAGATGCAGCTTATGATGAAGGAGGAGCAGGATTTGGAAAAAATATTACAGCAGATGCAGGATACATACATATTACAGGAGATGGCTTAAGAGTTTCTGGAAATGCTGGAAATTACTTAGGAAGTACCTCTGGAAGCCAAATGTTTTTTTATCCTAGACGTGCTGCGTTTAGAGCAGGAAGCGGAACTTGGTCAGATAACGTTGTTGTTGGAGGTGGTCCTGGAGCAGGTAATATAGGAACCTATTCCGTTGCAATGGGTTTTAATACCAATGCTTCTGAAATATTTTCATTAGCATTAGTAAATAATTCATCCGCCGAAGCAGAATCAGCAGTTGCCATTGGTAACGGAGCAAGAGCAGTACAGCAAGACGATATGGCACTAGGGCAATCGGCCATAGCAAATGGACTTTCGGCAATTGCCATTGGAGAATCTTCCGAAGCAACAGGAAAATCATCCATAGCAATTGGTTCTGCAGCACATGCCATAGGAATGCAATCTACTGCATTAGGAAAAAGCTGTCAGGCTGAAGCACTTAATTCAACTGCATTAGGATTTGGGGCTCAAGCAATAAGTGATGAATCTCTTGCCATTGGAGCTAGTGTTCGAACAGATTCTTTTCGCGAATTTTCACTAGGTAGCTACAATACAAATGGTGCTGGAAATTTAACAGCTTGGGTTACAACAGATAGATTATTATCCATTGGAAATGGTATGGATAATTTAAATAGAAGTAATGCAATGGTTATCTTAAAAAATGGAAATATAGGCATTGGATTTGATGCGCCAACCGAAAAATTAGAAGTAAATGGCAACGTAAAAGCAACCAAATTTATAACACCTATAAATACCTATCCAGATTATGTTTTTGAAAATTATTTTAATGGATATACAAATTTAAAAAAAGACTATAAAATGTTATCGTTAGAAGAAGCAGAAAAATATGTAAAAAAAGAAGGACATTTATACGGTGTAAAAAGTTATGCAAAGATTAAAGAAAGTGGTATGCAGGTAGATTTGACAGAAACGAGCACCAAAAATTTAGAAAAAATAGAAGAACTATTTTTGTATATTATAGAACTTAAAAAGCAAAACGAAACATTACAAAAAAAAATAGAAATATTAATGCAACGAGAAAAATAAATTACTTTACCAAAGTAAAAACCCATTTATCATCAGATAAACGGGTTTTAAATAAAGTTTGGTTATTTCTTAGTACTAGGATTTATTTTTTAAGTAAATCTCTAATTTCAGTTAATAAATCTTCTTGAGAAGGTCCTGCAGGTGCAGCAGCTTCTTCTTTTTTCTTCATTTTGTTGTATGCTTTAATCATCATAAACATTACAAAACCTACAATTATTAAATTGATGATGGTATCAAACCAAGCACCGTACATAATTGCATTTTCTGGTGTTTTCACTTTTCCAGCGGCATCTAAAACTGCTTCTGACAAAACTATCTTTTTATCAGCAAAACTAGCACCTCCAGTAAACATACCAACAACAGGCATTACAATTTTACTTACAAAGCTTTTTACAACATTACCAATGGCACCAGCCATAATAACTGCAACAGCAAATTCAATAACGTTTCCGCCTGTGATAAATTCTTTAAATTCTTTTAACATAATGTTTTCTTTTTTTAGTAATTAGTTAATTAATATTTTCATACAAAAATATAAAAAATAGTTAAGAATATAGTTTTATAGTTACAAAAAAGAGTTTTAGCGTTACTGTTGTTCGAGATTATCCGTTAGTTTCAATTTAGTTACCAAGACATCAAGAAAACACGAAGGACACTAATATTAATGAATATTAAACAGTAAAACAACTTTGCGTCCTTGCAAAAAAACAACGCATATATCTAGCATCTTGTGTCGAGAAGCGAAGCGTTTAGGAGTCTTTATTGGACAACAAACTACGAATTTTTAATGCAAATTAAACCTTCAAACGTTTTACACGTTGCGAAATCATCGTTAGAAATTCATACGGAATAGTATCTAGTTTTTGTGCAATTTCTTCAATCCTTTTTTGAGAATCAAACAAAATAACGGTATCACCTTCCTTACAATCTATAGAAGTAACATCAACCATAATCATATCCATACACACATTACCAATAATTTTTGCCTTTACATTATTTATGAATACATCACCAATACCATTTCCTAATTTACGGCTAATACCATCTGCATGTCCAATAGGAATTGTGGCAGTTTTAGTATTTTTAGTTGCCAAAAAACCTCTATTGTATCCAACAGAATCCCCTTTTTTTAAAAGATGAATTTGCGAAATAATAGATTTTAAAGTAAGCACATTTTTAAGTTTATTAGTTTCGGTAGTATCATTTGCAAAACCATAAATACCAATACCAAGTCGAACCATATCAAATTGTGCATTCGGATAATTTACTATACCCGAAGTATTTAATAAGTGAAAAATTGGTTTGTAGCGAAGCATTTTTTCAACCAATTCTTTAATTCTAATAAAAGAAGCAATCTGATTTTCGGTAAAAACTTTCTCATTCAAATCTTCGCTAGCAGCCAAATGCGAAAAAACAGAAGCAATTTTTAAGGTATTGTCTTTTGCAATGAATGCCAAAATAGCACTTACATCATCTATAGAAAATCCCAAGCGATTTAAACCAGTATTAAACTTTAAATGAATGGAATAATTGGTTAAATTTTGTGTTTTACAA
>WFMU01000515.1 GCA_015488935.1 Flavobacteriaceae bacterium
CTATTTTCTTAGAACTAACAGGTAAAAGTTTAAGAGATGGAGCGTAGCAAAATATATAAAAAACCTTTAATTACTTTGCAAAACCAAAATACAACAAACTAAAAAACAAACCATGATAAAAACAATTGCCATAAAAGACTTAAAATTATTCTTTTCCGATAAAAAATCAGTAATTATAACCTTTATATTACCAATTTTGCTAATTACACTATTTGCATTTGCTTTTGGTGGATTTGGAAGTTCAGGAAAACCAAAAACAATCCATTTACTAATTACCGATTTAGACAAAAGTGCCGAATCACAAGCATTATATGCCTCATTAGATTCTATAAAAGGAATAAAACTAATTCCAACAAGTATAAAAAAAGCAACCAATGCAGTAAAAAAAGGCGATTATATAGCAGTATTAATACTAAAAAAAGGATACCAAGCAGCAGTAAATGCAAATACCGCAATTCCGATAGAATTAAAATACGATCCAGCAAGAGAAATAGAAGTTGGCATGTTACAAGCCGTACTAATGGAAACATTAATGCAAAAAATAAGTAAAAATGCCATAAGTAAAAATATCGAAAACTATCTAAATAAAGAATTTTCAGGAATGGCTCCAAGCATGAAAAATAGAATTCTAAACGGCATAACATCCAATAACAAAAGCAAAGGAAACAATTTGGTAGATTTTAAAATGACTGCAATAATAAAAGAAAAAAAAACACAACCAAATTACGGATTAATACAAGCAGTAGCCGGAACAGCAATAATGATGCTGCTATTTAGCATTGCAGAAATTGGTGGCGGATTATTAGACGAAAAAGAAGGAGGAACACTAAAACGATTACTACACGCTCCATTAAAACCAAAAGAAATACTATTTGGCAAAATGAGTGCAGCACTAATTATTGCAATACTACAACTAATAGTTATGTTTTTATTTGCATGGATTGCATTTGGATTACCAATATTTAAAGACATACTATCCTTACTAATCCTTATTATAGCTGTAGCATTTGCGGTAGCAAGTTTTGGAATATTTTTAGTCTCCATTGCAAAAACTAGAAAACAATTAAGTGGATTAAGTTCTATGATAATCCTAACCATGTCTGCCATTGGAGGAAGTATGATACCTCTATTTGCAATGCCAGAAATCATGCAAAAAATAGCAGTAATCTCAGTAAATTATTGGGGAATTCAAGGATTCTACGATATTTTTGCACGAAGTCTAACATTTGTAGAAATACTACCAAGAATAGCAATGCTACTAGGAATAGGATTAGTAATGAGTATGATTTCAATAAAATTATTTAAAAAGAACCTGTTACATTTGGTTTAAAAACCATTGAGGTCTTTTTAACCTAGCTGTTAATGCAGTTAAAAGCACAAAAACAATTTGTGGTATAAAATTATCACCTATTTGCATGTGTGCAGAAATAGTTCCGCCAAGGAAAACCAAAACAGCAATAAAACCAAAAGTAAAAGTTTTGGGAATTATAAATAAAATACCAGAAATAATTGCAATAAAACCAAGCAGATAGATGTGCTCGTAATAATGTGCACTCAATCGCATAATCATTTTTTGATACGGTTCGAAGCCAGTTAATTTTAATAAGCCACTACTAATTAAAGCGATGGAAATTAAGTAATTAATACCATTACCAATCCTAAGTTTTGTTTTGTTTGTTGTCATTTTTATAAATTTAGAAAGTTACTTTTTGAATTTTAAATACATTAATTGGTGCAGTATTGGGATTAACCATATCTGGAAAATAGCCATAGTTTACATAAACAGCATTGTTAATTGAAGTTAATGTTGTAGGAAATTTTCCATCCAGATTAGTAAATCTTTGGCTTATACGAGCCGAACTCCAATTATTAGAAGTACGAAGTAAATAAACAGTTTCATCAAAAGCAGCACCAGTAAAATTATTGCTAGACAATGCAAGCGTATTATTACTAGTTAATAAAATACCATCCACAGAATTAACCGACTCGTTAAGTGTAATTTCGCTAAAATTACTAGGATTATCTAATGGAATTTTATACAATTTTGCACCAAAAGAATTAGCAACAATCAAATAATTATCTGGATGAAATACGATACCATTTAAACCAAAAGCACCTTGTGGTACATTAAAAGTAGCATCATTAATTAATATAGATGGATTACCAGCAACATCAATTTTATAGACAATAGGAGAGAAGCTATCAGTTGCATAAACATTTCCTAGATTATCAGAAATAACATCGTTAATAAAATGGCTGCCTGTAAAAACAGTACTTAAATCTACCGTTTTTATTTTTTCGCCAGTTTGTAGATTATAATAGACGATTTGTGCTAATTTTCCGATGGTTGTATCCGAAGATTTTAAAGACAAACCACTATCCGAATTACAAACAATTAACCAGTTTTTAGATTCATTAATGCTTAAACCCACCACAGCAACTAAAGTTTCATCTTCAATAAAGTTGTGCAAATTACCAGTTAAATCAACCGTAACAATTTTACCTTTGTAATACGAGCCAACAAATATTTTTTTCTCTTGCGGACTATAGACTATTCCTTCTGGATAAAGAGAAGTTTCATGGAGTAAAAAAGTTTCAATTTCTGTGTTTGTATTCTGTTCTTCTTTATTACATGAAGTTAAAAAGAACACTGCTATTAAAATACTTGATATTATTATTTTC
>WFMU01000516.1 GCA_015488935.1 Flavobacteriaceae bacterium
ATAACATTTTAAAAACAAAAAATAAATTTTTAAAAGCTTATGATATTATAAGCGCTCAAAGAGGATTAGCATTTAATTACAGAAAAAAGAATGAAGTTTGGAATACCCAAAATGTATCTGGATTTCAAAAAAGAATAGCATTACTCTCTGGAATATCAAACTATAACAGACGCGATTTATTTAACCATAAAATAAGTATTGAAACCAATATTAGACCTAATGGAATAGATATAGAATATCGTTGGAAAATAGAAAGCAATATAACCGTATATTTATCTTCAAAAAAAGATTATAAAACCAAACAAGCAGCATTAAACAATTTATTAATTGCTCTAAAATTAGCAACCGATAAAGATAAATACGACTTACATCAAACAGGAACAGGAAAATACTACGTGGTATTAAAAAACGAAGATAATGAAGTAATAGGAAGACAATACAATCACTATTACAGCATATTAGAAAATGCAGAAGCAAGACTAGACGAAACAAGAACATTTATAGATAAAATTATTTTTGATGAAGGATTCTATGTCATAGAAAACATATTAACACTACCATACAAAAGAAAAGAAATAAAAAACCTCAATGCCTGTTTGCCTTTATGTGTAGAAGAAGACTGTAGTACCTGTGGCGAAATAGATCCATTTTCGTATAAAATAACCATTGTTTTTCCAGGATATACACCACGATTTTCTAATATAGATTTTAGAATATATATGGAGAATTTAATACGTAGAGAATTACCAGCACACATATTACCAAGAATATGTTGGGTTGGACATATAGATGGATATTTATCGGAAATAATACCATCTGAAGAAGATACTATAAAAATACATGTAGAAGATAATAAAAATAATTACGATTTGTATAAAATACAAGACACATGGCATCGATTTTTAACATCAAAAAATAAAAAATCAAACCAATATATGGCATCTATACAAAGTACAAAAAACCTGCTTTGTGCTATAAATAGTTTAAATACCATTTATCCAAGCGGAACATTACACGATTGTAATAAAGAAGAAAGCGAATTAAAAAACAAAATAGTACTTAACAGAAGTACCTTAGGATCTCAATAAAACAGCAAGTTATGAAGACAATTAAAAACAAAGAACCCTATTTAAAAAAATTAGATATAAGAGGAAATGTTTACGAACAATTTGTTCCAGATCAAGTATTAACACATAACAACTTAAACAAAATTGTTGATTATTTTGAAGATCAAGATAGATTATCTAGAATTCATTTAAGTGGTGTAGGTATTGGCTGTGGATTAAACATTATAACACATACAAATAATAAATTTGAAATAGGTCAAGGAGTTGGAATAACTACAGATGGCGATTTAATAAAAACAGAAACAAGTGAGTTTCTATACTATTCTATTTTTGCAGATAAAGGAGAATATCCATTATTTAATGATTTGGAAGTATTTGAGGTTCACACACAAGAGGGAGCGGGACGCGAAGGCGAGCATCCGCTCTCCTCTTTAAGTAATTTACAAAACTATTTGGTAATAGCTTATGTAGAAAATTATACCGAAGATGCAGGGCTATGTGATGGTTTTAACTGCGATGATTCTGGTACAAAAGTATATGCAAATCTTAAATTTTTAATAACACACAAAAAAAACTTTGAGGCACTTATTGCAGCAGACACCATTTATAATAATCATAATGTATTAGCGTATTACGATGGATTGCCAGAGTTACATATACCACGATTATTACTTAATGTAACTAATACTAAATCGACTAATAATGTATATAATCAGTTTAGAAATAAAACATTATCTAACGATTTATTAAAAGAATTAAACGATGCTTATATCACAATAATCAATAAATTAAGACATAGAATAAATTTTGAAAAATTTGGTGTTCGAAAAAGTGAAGTGAATACATTTTTTACCAATTTAAAAGATGATTTAAATACTACCACAGAAATAACCATACAATACAAGTACGATTTTGTAAAGGATTTATTAGAAACATACCAACAAATAAGAGAATTACTATTACATATCCATTTTGAATGTGTACCTACGGTAAAAGCCTTTCCAAAACATTTATTATTAGGAACTTTATCCGAAAAAACAAGAATACAAACAAGACATCAATTTTATCCATCGCCAATAGTATCTGGTAACGATGAAAAATTAATGGAAGTAAGATCGCTAATAATTAAGTTTTTTTACCAATTAAAACAATATAAAATTCCCGAAATAAAATCGGCAGCAATAAAAATAACACCATCTAAAAGTTACGAAAACAATTTAAGTTTAAGAGCAATACCATATTATTATCAAACAAAAAATGCCTTAGTTAGAAATTGGAATTTTAAAGATTTACAAAATCGAAAAGAAACCTATCAATTAGGCTATCATAAAAATAATCTGTCTCTTATACACATCTGACGCTGC
>WFMU01000517.1 GCA_015488935.1 Flavobacteriaceae bacterium
CTATATTATCAGGTGTTTTATTAATTCTTTTTGGAATACTAAAATTAGGGTCTTTATTAAAATATTTTCCTTATCCATTGGTCGTTGGTTTTACTAGTGGAATAGCAGTTGTTATCTTTTCAACCCAAGTAAAAGATGCTCTTGGATTATCTATAAAAAAAGTTCCTTCTGATTTTATCGAAAAATGGCAAGTATATTTTGCGCATTTACAAAACGTAAATTGGTATGCTATTGGTATTACGATTATTACTATTATTATAGTGGTGTTTTCTACAAAATTGACTAAAAAAATTCCAGGTTCTTTTATTGCAATAATCGCAATAACAAGTACCGTTCAAATATTTAAAATTCCTGTTTCATCTATAGAAACTTTTTTTGGAGAAATTCCAAATAAAATCTATTTCGAAATTCCTACTTTTGATTACCACAATTTAGGAAAATATATGGCACCAGCTTTAATAATTGCACTATTAGGAAGTATTGAATCTTTACTTTCTGCCGTAGTCTCTGACGGAATGATTGGTGGAAACCACCGTTCAAATACCGAATTAATTGCACAAGGTATTGCAAATATTATTACTCCTTTTTTTGGAGGAATTCCAGCAACAGGAGCTATTGCAAGAACAGCAACTAACGTAAAAAATGGTGGAAGAACACCATTTGCAGGTATTACACATGCTATTACACTACTATTAATTATGATATTATTTGGTAGATGGGCAAAACTAATACCAATGGCTTCCTTAGCAGGAATATTAATTGTAGTTGCATACAATATGAGCGAATGGCGTTCTTTTCGTTCTATCTTACGAGGTTCTAAATTTGATATAACCATTTTATTAACTGTTTTTTTACTAACTATTTTTGTAGATTTAACTGTTGCTATTGAAATAGGAGTCGTATTATCTGCTTTATTATTTATGAAGAGAATGTCAGATAGTGTTATTAAAATTCCACCAGAAATAGATGGCGATTTAATTCCCGATTTATCAAATTTACCAAAACAAATATCCGTTTACGAAATTAATGGTCCTTTATTCTTTGCCTCTGCCAAACATTATACCGAAACATTAAAAGCAACAGGCTTTAAAAGCAAAATTATTATCATTCGTATGCGACATGTTCCGTTTATAGATTCAACAGGTTTACACAATTTTAAAGATGTCATTAAAGTTTTAAAAAATTCTGGAACAACAATAATATTATCTGGTGTAAATGAGCGTGTTATGAAAGATTTAAATACCTATAATTTTATACAAATAATAGGAGAAAATCAAATTTTTGATACCTTTAAAACAGCAGTTGTATCGGCAAAAAATAAATTAATTAAACAATAAAGAATAAATTATTCGTACTGACGCACTTAATATAATTAGATATTAGTTAAATTTGCAGCATTAAATTTTAAAAAGATGTCAAAAGAAAAAAATATTCATGTTAAATTAGGAGAATTAGCATCCACAGCAATCTCTGGAAATGATATATCCTCTTCGGTGTTATATGTATCTGCATTAGCCATTTTTTGGGCTGGGCAATACGCTTGGGTAACCTTATCTATTGTTGCAGTTGTATTATTCTTTTTTAGAAAAATTTATGGCGAGGTTGTTGGTGCATTACCACTAAATGGAGGCGCTTATAACGCACTTTTAAATACAACAAGTAAACGTATGGCATCGTTAGCAGCAGCCTTAACATTGCTATCTTATATGGCAACAGCTGTAATTTCGGCAAGTGAAGGAATGCATTATTTAGCAAATATTTTACATTTTTTACATCATCCAACACCTTTTCCAATAAATTATATCTTTCCAACTTATGTAGAAATAGCAACAGTAGGATTATTGAGTATTTTTGCTACTTTGGTAATTAATGGAATTTCTGAATCTGCAAAAGTTGCAATCGGTATCTTTTTGTTCCATTTATTTTCTTTAGTTTTATTAACAACTGCTATCGTAATTTACCTTACACATCATGGTTTAGAAGTATTTGATGCAAATCAGAGTTATATGCCACAAGGAGGTAATTTAACTAGAGCCATCTTTTTAGGTTTTGCAGCATCTATGTTAGGAATTTCTGGTTTTGAAAGCTCTGCCAATTTTGTAGAAGAACAAAAACATGGCGTTTTTCCAAAAACACTTAAAAATATGTGGATTGTGGTTAGTGTTTTTAATCCATTAATGGCAATTTTGGCAATTACAATTTTTCCAATAAGCGAAATTTATACCGATGTTGCTAATAATTCGAGTACACTACTATCAGATATGGCTAATATTTCGGCAGGTGGTTGGTTAAAATTTATTATTACAATTGATGCAGTTTTGGTATTAAGTGGAGCTGTTTTAACTTCATTTGTTGGAGTTTCTGGTTTACTTGAACGTATGACTTTAGATAGAATTCTTCCACAAGGATTATTAAAAAAGAATTCTAAAGGAACATCGTACCGAATAATTTTAATGTTTTTAATTTTAAGTGTTTCTGTATTAATTATTACTAAAGGAAATGTATTACTACTCGCAGGTGTTTATACCATTTCTTTTTTATCGGTTATGGGATTATTTGTAATAGGTAATATCTTATTAAAATTAAAACGAAAAAAATTACCAAGACCAGAACGTGCTCCTTGGTTTGGATTAATTATAGCCATGATTGGTGTTGGTGTTGCCCTTTTTGGAAATATAATAATGCCTCCAAAAGTAGTAGAACATGTTAACCACATAACAGGAGAAGTTACCAAAGAAACCTTACCGAGTAACCTTTCGCTATTCTTACCTTACTTCTTTGTTGCAATGGGCTTTATTGTTATTATGCTAAACAGAATTGTAATTTTAAGAAGTGTACTTAAAATGATTAAAAGAACAAATAAATATGTTATCGATACAATTAATGATATTATTTCGCAAGAGTTTGTGTTCTTTACAAAAGGAGATCATCTATCCAATCTAAATAAAGTAATGATGTATATAAGAGACAACGAACACACACGAAAAATAAAAATCGTAACCGTAATTAAAAAAGGAGAAAAATCACATAAAAAGTTAGCAACAGATATTGAGTTTTTAGACAGAGAATATCCAGACATCCATATTGATTATGTGGAGATAGAGGACACATTTGGACCAGAATTAATACAAAAATTATCTAAAAAATGGGATATTCCGGTAAACTTTATGTTTATTGGCTCTCCTGGCGATCGTTTTCCGTATAGAATTGAAGAACTTGGCGGTGTTAGACTAATCATGTAAAAAATTATTTTACTTACTATAATAATAAAAAAGTGACACAACATCCTTTTAGAAAATTTTTAATTTGGCGGTTAAAGCATATACCACAAAAGCAATTTGTAAATATTTTAAGCGCTATAATAGGGTTACTCGCAGGACTTGGAGCAGTAACCTTAAAAAATTTAACCCATTTAATACAGTCGTTACTCGAAGGACGATTTATTAAAGACATACACCAAGCATTTTATTTTGTATTTCCAATAATTGGACTTCTTATGGTGCTTTTAGCCATAAAATATGTTATTAAAAAAAGGGTTGGACATGGAATTCCTTCTACACTTTTTGCAATTTCTAAACAAAAAGGATTAATGTCGAGACACCAAATGTGGGCATCTCTTTTAACAGCACCGATAACCGTAGGTTTTGGTGGTTCGGTTGGATTAGAGGGACCTACTGTGGCAACAGGAGCAGCCTTAGGTTCTAATTTTTCGAGGCTATTTCATTTAAATCAAAATACAAGAACTTTACTTATTGGTGCAGCTGCAGCAGGAGCAATGTCATCCATATTTAAAGCTCCAATTGCAGCCATAGTTTTTGCAGTAGAAATTTTTGGATTAGAACTTACCATGGCATCTATGATACCGCTATTATTAGCATCAATTACTGCCATATTAACCTCTTACTTTTTTTTAGGTGATGAAGTACTATTACACTTCCAATTAAACGAAAAATTTGAACTTAACGAAGTATTTTTCTTTATTTTACTTGGTATTACCTCGGCAACCACATCCATTTATTTTAGTAAAATTTATTTTTGGATTAGCGATTTATTTAAAAAAATTAAAAATCCATACCACAAATTATTATTAGGTGGCGTTTCTATTGGAATAATCGCCTTTTTTATTCCACCACTTTTTGGAGAAGGATACGAAACCATCAATAATATACTAAAAGACAATGTTAATGCAATAACAGAGAATAACATTTTTGGATTAATATCTGATAATATATGGATTATCATTCTATTTTTAGTAGGTCTTGTTACATTTAAAGTAATTGCAATGTCTTTTACCTTTGGTGCTGGAGGTGTTGGTGGTGTGTTTGCACCTACATTATTTACTGGTAGTGTTTCTGGTTATATTTTTGCTTCTGCAATAAACCATAGTAACTTGCTAGAACAACAACTATCTACAACAAATTTTGCAATGGTTGGTATGGCTGGGCTGATGGCTGGTGTTTTACAAGCACCACTAACAGCAATTTTTTTAATTGCAGAAATAACAGGAGGCTACGATTTATTTATTCCGTTAATGATTGTTTCATCTATATCATATCTAATTACAAAACATTATATACCACATAACATATACGCTGCCGAATTAGCCAAAAAAGGGCAATTAATGACGCTAAATAAAGATAAAAATGCACTAATGTTAATGGATATTGACACCGTTATTGAACAAAATTTTGTTAGCATTACACCAGAAATGAAACTCGGTAAAATGCTTAAAAAAGCAGTTGCAAAATCCAATAGAAATCTATTTCCTGTAATAAGTAACGAAAATGATTTCTTAGGTATTGTTCTGTTAGATGATATAAGAACCATTATGTTTAATAAAAAAATGTACAAAAAAGTATTTGTACGAGATTTAATGCATAATGCACCAGATGTTATTTTTTACGATAAAGATTCTATGGAACAAATCATGAAAAAATTTACAGGCTCTGGTGCTTGGAATTTACCTGTAATTAAAAATGGTAAATACCATGGATTTATTTCTAAATCAAAATTACTTACTGCTTACCGAAAACAATTAATAACAAGTAGTAGTTCGTAAATTAAAAATAG
>WFMU01000518.1 GCA_015488935.1 Flavobacteriaceae bacterium
GTAATATATTTGCAACCACTAACTAAAAAACATTTTATTTTTTGGATAAAAATATTTCCTTTTTAACCGATTTTAAACAACTAACAAAATTTGGATTATCTGTTAGTGTTGTAATATCTTCACTAGCAGGATATTTATTAGCCGTTGCGCATGTAGATTACAAAAATCTAATTTTATTAGCCTTTGGAGGATACTGTATGGTTGGGGCATCCAATGCATACAACCAAATAATAGAACGAGTCCCTGATAGTTTAATGCCAAGAACACAAAGCAGACCACTTCCAGCAAAGAGAATGTCCGTTAATACAGCAATGACAATCGCAGTATTATTAACTGTATTTGGAATTATTTCTCTATACATTATCAACCCAAAAACGGCAATGTTTAGTGCAATATCTGTATTTTTATATACAAGCGCATACACACCTTTAAAACCAGTAACACCACTTAGTGTTTTTGTTGGAGCAATACCAGGAGCAATACCTTTTATGTTAGGATGGGTGGCAGCAACCAACCACTTTGGTATCGAAGCAGGAATGCTATTTATGATACAATTCTTCTGGCAATTTCCACATTTTTGGGCAATTGGCTGGTTACAATTTGATGCCTACAAAAAAGCAGGATTTAACATGATGCCAACAGGCGAAAAAAATCAAGTAGCAACACGATTAACCATAATCTATACCATATTTATGATAATCGTATCTATAATACCAGTATTTAAAAAAACAGGAGATTTATATTTACTACCAATAACAGCAATAATTATTTTTATTTTAGGACTTGTTATGCTATATTACGGATTTAAGTTACACAAAGAACAAACAGACAAAGTAGCTAGAAAACTAATGTTATCTAGCGTTTTATACATCACTTTAATACAAATTATTTTTGTTGTTGATAAATTTTTACACTAATTATGGATTTAAAATTAAAAGAAAAAACATTTAAACAAATGCTCTATTTTGCATTAGTTTCACTAACCATGTCATTTGCAGGTTTAACAAGCGCTTATATTATTAGTAGAAAACGAGATGATTGGGTTTCTTTTGACCTACCAAAAGTCTTTTATATAAGTACGCTACTAATTATATTAAGTAGTATTACTTTTTATCTTGCAAAAAAAGCAATGCAAAAAGAAAATAGAACTAAAACAACCTACTTATTGTTGATTTCATTAGTACTCGGAATTGCATTTGTTATTTTTCAATACCAAGGATATTTAGCACTTACAAAAATAGGATTATTCTTTACAGGAGAAAAAAGTAATGTAGCATCTTCGTTATTTGATATTGTTGCATTTGCACATGCAATTCATGTAATCATTGGTTTAATAGTGATATTGGTACTGTTATATAAGAATTCTAAAGGTAAATATACAGCAACAAATATGCTTGGAATAAAACTAGGAGAAATTTTTTGGCACTTCCTTGGTGGCTTGTGGGTTTTCTTATTTTTATTTTTTCTTGCAGTTCTGTAGTGAAATTAAAATAAGATTTTTATATTTGCTAACTTATATGACTTTTGTCATGAAAAATACTACTAACTAAAATAAAAATCGACTAACTAAAAATAACAATAATGGAAGTAATAATGCCAAACCAAACAGCTGGTACTACATGGAAAGGTGGAGGTGATAGACCTTTTAATGCCAGTTATGGTAAAATGATGATGTGGTTTTTCTTAATTTCTGATGCCTTAACCTTTGCAGGATTTTTAGGAGCTTATGGATTAATGCGATTTAAATTCTTAGATAGTTGGCCAATCGCAGATGAAGTTTTTACCCACGTTCCATTTACACACACACCGATGCCAATGATTTATGTGGCATTTATGACTTTCATATTAATATTTTCATCCGTAACAATGGTACTTGCAGTAGATGCTGGTCACCAAATGAAAAAAAATAAAGTTGCTTTTTACATGCTATTAACTATCATTGGAGGTCTTATTTTCTTAGGCTCTCAAGCTTGGGAATGGAAACATTTTATTGGTGGAGACAAAGGTGCTATCCAACTAAATAGTGGCGAAATTGTACAGTTTGTTGATAAAACAGGACACCAAGTTAGTTTAGAAAGTTTTGCTGTAAAAACACCAAATAAACGCGTACGACACACACGTAGTAACGGATTATGGTTTGTAAAAGAAGCAAGTATTCCATCCGTTACACTTGCACAAGTTACAGAAGGATTTAAAAACAATCCTGATATATCTTTGAAAACTCAGCAAATCGACAGAGCTACTAAATCCAAAGTAATTGTAAGTAGAGATGAAGCTTTAAAATTACTTGCAACATCAAAACAAGTAGTAAAAGGAGCAAATTTACATGTAAATGAATACGGTAAAACCTTATTTGGAGATTTCTTTTTCTTTATTACTGGATTTCACGGTTTTCATGTATTTACAGGAATACTAATTAATCTAATCATATTTATTAATGTTTTAGTTGGAACTTATGAAAAAAGAGGACATTATGAAATGGTAGAAAAATCAGGATTATATTGGCACTTTGTAGATTTAGTTTGGGTATTTGTATTCACCTTTTTCTACTTAGTTTAATTAAAAAAATAAAATATAATGGCACACGCACAATCACATAAAGCATTAATTTGGAAAGTATTCGGACTACTTTCGGTAATCACATTTGTTGAAGTATTATTAGGAATATACAAACCTAGCGCATTACATTTAACCAAAGTTTTAGGAACGAGTATCTTAAATTGGATGTTCTTAATCTTAACCTTAGTAAAAGCATATTTTATTGCATGGTATTTTATGCATCTAAGTGACGAAAAAAAATGGTTTAGAAGAGCTATTGTTTGGACATTGGTATTGTATATTTTGTATTTATCCTTTTTTGTATTAACAGAAGGAGGTGCATTAGGAAGAACATTCCGAGGAGTATTCGAATCTATAACCACTTTTAGCTAAACCAATAAAAAATAAAAATAAGGTCTGAAAAGTATAATTAAATTAAAACTTTTCAGACTTTTTTTATACGATTCATTATGAAAAAATTCTGGTTATTAGTAGCACTACTCATAGGACCATTAGTCTTTTATCTAATGATATTAACAGGCAAAAATGATTTTAGAAGACTACCTGTTTTACAAGAAAATATTATAGATATCTCTAACCTCGAACCAAATCAGAATACAAAATTTAAAGACCGTATAAGTGTTCTTTGCTTTTTAGGAGAAGAATTATTACAACACAAAACAAATGCACTAAATCTAAATGAAAAAGTTTACAAACATTTTAACGGATTTAAAAATTTTCAATTTGTAATTCTACTTCCAAACGGAACAGAAACAAAAGCAGAACAACTAAAAAAAGAACTAGCATTCAACACAAATATAAATAATTGGAAATTTGTTTATACCACAAAAGAGAATATCAAAACTATTTTTAATAGCCTACATACCAACTTAGCTTTAGATA
>WFMU01000519.1 GCA_015488935.1 Flavobacteriaceae bacterium
CCAAATAAGAATGGAAAAGAATGGATTTTTATATTCTTTCCTTTAAGTTTAATTATTGCAAATAATATGCAACAAATTAAAAGAAACTGGATAAAGGAAACGATTGTTTTCTTATTTATTGGATTAATTATTGACGTATATCTTTTATAATTTTTTACCAAAAGCCAAATCACCAGCATCGCCTAAACCCGGAATAATATATCCTTTATCATTTAAAGTATCATCTATTGCTGCAATCCATAAGTGTGTGTTTTTTGGGAATTTACTCTCAATAAATTTAATTCCTTCTGTTGCACCAATAACACAAACCAGATGAATTTCTTTTGGTGTACCATGTTTTTTTAACGCATCGTTTACAGCAACCAGAGAATTTCCAGTAGCTAACATAGGATCAATTAAAATTAGTGTTTTATTTTTTAAAGATGGCGATGCAAAATATTCTACTATAATTTCAAAATCGGCATCGTTATTTGGATGATGTCTGTATGCAGAAATATAGGCATTTTCTGCATTATCAAAATAATTTAATATTCCTTGATGCAAAGGTAAACCTGCTCTAAGTATAGAGCATAAAACAACTTTTTCGTCAATTAGTTGTACTTCTTTATTCCCTAAAGGTGTTTTTACCATATTTTGTTTATACTGCAACTCTTTACTTAATTCATAAGCCAAAATTTCGCCAATACGTTCAATATTTCGTCTAAATCGCATAGAGTCTTTTTGAACTACATAATCTCGTATTTCGGCAATAAATTTATTTAAAATAGAGTTGGATTTGTTTAACTGATGTACTATCATAAAAAATATTTACGACAAAGATACAATTTTTGAAATTTTGGAACGCTTCTTGCTAAAGAAATATTGTGTAAATGTAAGATGCTAAAAGTTAAATATTGTCGTATATTTACAGCGTAAATTAAATTATTATTAATCAATAAAAAAAATTAAATTATGGGATTATTCTCTTTTATCAAAAATGCCGGAGCTAAAGTGTTCGGAATTGGGAAAACAACAGAAGAAGAAGCTGCTGAAGCTGCATCTGAAAAAGCTGCAAAATTAGTGAATGCTGTAGATGCATTAGGTTTTGAAGTTACAGATTTAGATATCGAAGTAGATGGTGATACTGCATTAGTATATGGTGAGGCAGCAGACCAAGCTACTCGCGAAAAAGTAGTATTAGTAGTTGGTAATACAGAAGGTATTGCTAATGTAGATGACAGAATGACTACCGCTGTTGAAGAAGAAGCTCCTGCTCAATTTCATGCAGTTGTTAGTGGTGATACTTTAGGTAAAATTGCAAAAAAATATTATGGAAATGCAATGAAATATCCTGTTATTTTTGAAGCTAACAAACCAATGTTAACACATCCAGATAAAATTTATGTAGGACAAGTTTTACGTATTCCTGCACTAGACTAATTTTAAGTCTTTAAATTAATAGAGGCTGTCTGAAAAGACAGTCTTTTTTGTTTAATAACATTAGGTTTAAAATAAAGGCAATGGTGCCAAAAATAGTTGGTATTTAATACATAAAGTTCTTTTGGTGGAAATTGTTTTGCTAAGTTTTGGGTAAAGTTGTTTTACCAAGTTTTAAGTAAAGCTGTTTTGGCAAAACAGCTTTACTCAAAAACAAAATTGGGTTTTTTTATTCGGTTATTATTTACTATCCTTTTCTGGTAATTTTTCATTACTAAAAACATAATCTTTACCAAATAATTCTTTAGCATATTCTTGTACCGTCAATGCGAAACCAGCATCTTTTCTCTTTGCATTTACAACCGAGATATTTTTAATTGGCCAGATTACATATTTATCATCAATATATGCAGTTTGTGTTCCGTAAATTTGAGCTTCACCTTTATTCATTAAATACAAATCTTCCATAGTAGCTGCCAAAGTATAGGTAAGTTCATTCTTTTCTGCAGCTTCTTTAACAAGATCTATATATTTTTCAATCTTATTAGAATGCATAATAATTTTTGCAGTAATATCTTTAGAGATTTCTCCTACTAATGATTTTCCTGGATACCCATATTCTTCAATTATTTTTTCAATAAACAAAATATTTGTAGCGTCTAACTTACTTTGTTTTGCCCAAAAATCTGTTCCTAAAGAGTCTTGAGGAATTCTAAAAACTTTCATTAACGAATCTCTTTTTTTAGGATTTTCTGCATCCATAACCAAACGATATTTTTGGTCTAATCTAAAAACACTATCCAAAGATTTTTTTAAATTAAAATCTAAAGCAACGGTTTTTCTACGGATGCCTTCTTTTATTTTAACATTTTCATAATCGTTATAGCTCCATTTACCAACTATTGTTCCTTTGTTAATTGTTACAATTCCTGGGTTAGACCGTATAATGGTTTTTAGCGTAGTTTCATCGCAATACAATAAATCAAAATCCAAATTAAACTCTGCTTTAATTTTTTGAAATTCTTTTTCTGGCGATGCAGACATCATATATACTGTATAACCGTTTTCTAATGCTTTATCGGTTACTTTTTTAATATTTGCAAAACCTGCAATATCGGATTTAGATAAATTATAAGCTACAATTAGCATTAATTTTTCTTTTTGCATCAATCGCTTTGTCAAATCCATATTATTACGTTCCATAGTAAAATCATGGATTGGTGGCTCGTATCCTTTTTCTACCAATTCCGTTTTTCTATCCACAAATTCTGCTCCTTTAATTTCCCAAGGTTTCTCCGACTCTTCAAATTCTTTTTCTATACCATTTACCTTATAAATAAACGTATTTTTGTAAACATCTTTTTTTGCTCCTTTTGGATATATCATTTGCTCTGGTATATTTTTACCAACTGCATAAGGTCTAAAATCTTTTATTGGTAAATGATGTAATACGTAATAGGTAATAAATACAAAGATTAGTAAAAATAACGTTGTTATTGCTCCAGATAATCTTTTACTATAAAAAGGTCTAATATTATCTACATCAAATACCAACCAAATAATAAGTATAATAAGAATTACATTTTTATAAAAGGTTTCCCAAGGGCTCAGTTTTATAGCATCACCAAAGCAGCCACAATCTCTTACTTTATCAAAATAAGCAGAATAAAAGGTTAAAAACAAAAATAAACCGATTAATAGTAACAAACTCCAAACGGTAAATTTAGGTTTAAAACCAACTATTATCATCACACCGAGTGTTATTTCGGTAAGTATTAAAAAAATAGAAAACGGTAATGCATAAGGAATTAAAAATTCCAAATTTAATACGTCTGCTCCAAAATATTCTTGAAATTTATATGCAGAACCTAATGGATCTACCAATTTTACAAAGCCGGAAAATATAAAAACTGCGCCTACTAATAATCGCACTATTTGCGTTAAAATATTCTTC
>WFMU01000520.1 GCA_015488935.1 Flavobacteriaceae bacterium
AAAGATAAAAGATTGGATTTTTATCATATTGTTCTCCAGCGATTTATTGAGCGAATTAAGCAAACAAAAGCATTTTATAAAGAGCAATTAAGCAAACCTTTTAACTTTAATATTAAAGAAGAATTATCTGTAAATTACGATAGTATTACTTATGCAAAAGATGAAAAATCGTTAAAAGAAAATTGGAGAAAACAATTAAAACTAAACACATTAAATAGATTATACGATAAAGTAGAAAGCGAAAATGCAAAGAAAAAAGATAGTGCAGATTATACCGTAAAAAAATTCGAAACATTAGAAAAAGAAGCGAGAGAAGAGGTTGTAAAATCGATGAAAGATTATTATATACGTATGGAAGAGATGAACGATGAAGATTGGTTTTCTTTTTATATGAATACCATTACTTTGGCTTTTGATCCACATACAACGTATTTTTCGCCAAAAAACAAAAAGAAGTTTGACATTAATATGTCTGGAAAACTAGAAGGTATCGGAGCACGATTGCAAAAGAAAGGCGATTATACAAAAATTGTAGAACTTATTTCTGGAGGTCCTGCATGGAAAGCTGGAGAATTGGAAGTAGGTGATATTATTTTAAAAGTAGCACAAGGTGATAAAGAACCTGTAGATATTGTTGGAATGCGTTTAGATGATGCAATTGAACATATTAAAGGTAAAAAAGGCTCTGAAGTAAGACTTACTTTAAAGAAAATAGATGGTAGTACAGAAGTGATTTCAATCATACGAGATGTGGTAGAATTAGAAGAAACTTTTGCCAAATCTACTACGGTAAAATATGATAATAAAACCTATGGATTAATTAACTTGCCTGGTTTTTATATCGATTTTAAGAAAAGAAATGCACGAAACTCTGCAACAGATATGGAGCACGAAATTGAAGAACTCAAAAAAGAAAATATCGAAGGTTTATTAATAGATTTAAGAAATAATGGTGGCGGCTCTCTCCGAACTGCTATCGAAATTGCAGGAATGTTTATTAAAGAAGGACCTGTGGTACAAGTAAAATATAAAGGAGAAAAACCAAGAATAGATAAAGACACGGATAAAAAAATTCAATGGAATGGTCCTTTGGTTATTTTGGTAAATGAACTATCTGCTTCGGCATCCGAAATTTTTGCAGCTGCAATGCAAGATTATAATAGAGCAGTAATTATTGGAAGTAAACAAACTTTTGGAAAAGGAACCGTACAAAATGTTTTAGATTTAGATAGATATTATCGCTATTCTTCGAGTTTGGGAGCTTTAAAAATGACAGTACAAAAATTTTATAGAATTAATGGAGGTTCTACACAATTAAAAGGTGTGGTATCCGATATTGCAGTTCCAGATAAATATACCTATATGAAATTTGGAGAACGCGATGAAGAAAATCCTTTAAAATGGGATAAAATTGAACCAGCAAATTACAATGCCTTACATTTTTATACTAATTTTGATGAAGTAGTTATGAAGGCTAGATTGCGTGTAAATGAAAATAAACAGTTTCAACTTATTAATGAAAATGCAAAATGGTTGAAAAAAGGTCAAGATGATAAAAAAGTATTCTTGCGATTTGAAGATTATAAAAAGGATATAAAAAATCGCGAAAAAGAAAGCAAACTATTTGAACCTTTAGACGATTATAAAAATGAACTTACTTTTAATTCGCCACGTTACGAAATTCCATTAATAGAAAAAGATACTATTCTGGCAAAAAAGAGAGAAATATGGCATAAAAATTTAAAAAAAGATATTTATATCGAAGAAGCACTACATGTAGTATCTGAATTAAAAGTAAATAAATCTCAACTTGCAATAAAAGGATAATACTATTGTTGTTTTGTTTTGCGATAGTTTGTTATACTTATCTTGTTTTTTAGTACTTTTGTTGTAAATAATAAATACATGAAAGCATACATATTTCCAGGGCAAGGAGCACAATTTACAGGAATGGGTTTAGATATTTATGAAAAATACCCACAAGCACAACAGCTTTTTGAACAAGCAAATAAAATTTTAGGTTTTTCGATAACCGATATTATGTTCGAAGGAACAGCAGAACAACTAAAAGAAACTAAAGTAACACAACCTGCAATTTTTTTACACGCTGTAATTATGGCAAAAATTTTAGGAGATAGATTTCAACCTAAAATGGTTGCAGGACATTCTTTAGGAGAATTTTCTGCTTTGGTTGCTAACGGTGTTTTATCTTTTGAAGATGGATTAAAATTGGTTTCTCAAAGAGCATTAGCCATGCAAAAAGCATGTGAAATGCAAGAATCTACCATGGCAGCAGTTTTAGGATTAGAAGATAAAATAGTAGAAAATACTTGTAAAGAAATTGATGGTATTGTAGTTGCAGCAAATTATAATTGTCCAGGGCAATTGGTAATTTCTGGTGAAGTAGATGCGATAAATAAAGCCTGTGAAGCTCTAACAGAAAAAGGAGCTTTAAGAGCAATTGTATTGCCTGTTGGAGGAGCATTTCATTCGCCTTTAATGGAACCTGCAAGAGAAGAATTAGCAACTGCAATTGAGAATACAAAATTTAACGAGCCAACCTGTCCGATATATCAAAATGTGACAGCAAATGCAGTAAATACTGCTAGTGAAATTAAGAAAAATCTAGTTGCACAATTAACGGCACCTGTAAAATGGACACAAACAATCCAAAATATGATAAAAGATGGTGCAACTGAATTTACCGAAGTTGGTCCAGGAAAAATATTACGTGGATTAATGCGTAAGATTGATAGAAGTGTTACTGCAAATAGTGCCGTTTTAGAAGAGAAATAGTGCGTAAAGAACAGGTTTTAAAAATAAAATTACCATTATATTATAGATTTATATGAGTATAGGACAAATTCAAACTAGCATAAGAAATAATATTGCAACCATTACTTTTTCGCATCCAGCGAGTAATTCTTTTCCAAGTTCTTTATTAGATAGATTGGTTGAGAATATTAATCGTTTGAGTGAAGATGATACTGTACATGTATTAATTTTACAGAGTGATGGCGATAGGGCATTTTGTGCAGGAGCATCGTTTGATGAACTGATGGCAATTCAAACCTTAACAGATGGTAAACGTTTTTTTGCTGGATTTGCTAATCTAATTAATGCCATGCGATTGTGTAAAAAATTAATCATTGGTAGAGTACAAGGTAAAGCTGTTGGAGGAGGTGTTGGCATTATTTCGGCTTGTGATTATGTTTTTGCATTAGAAAAGGCATCCATAAAATTATCGGAATTGAGTATTGGAATTGGTCCATTTGTTATTGCTCCTGCTGTAGAACGTAAAATAGGATTAGCTGCTTTTAGTGAATTGACAATTGATGCCGAACATTGGCAAACTGCATATTGGGCAAAAGAAAAAGGATTGTATAATAAAGTGTTTGATAATGCAAGAGAAATGGATGAGTTTATTCAGATTTTAGCAGAAAAACTAGCTAGTTATAATGGTAAAGCTTTATTTGAAATGAAAAAAGTCTTTTGGAGAAATACAGAAAATTGGAATACATTATTGCAAGAACGAGCAAGAATAAGCGGTGAATTAGTTTTGTCTGATGCTACAAAAAAAGCATTATTGAAATTTAAGAAATAATCTAAAATACCAACCACCTACAATTTTAAAACAAAAATTTATGCAAAATTTCATCCTTCCATTTTTACAAATAGATGTTAATGAAAAATTAAAAAATGCACCAAATGGAGACTATCAAGTTGGCGTAATTATTGGTACGTATTTACCAGTAATTTTATTAATAGGAATAGCTTGGTTTATATACTGGAGAGCTAAAAATCGTAAAGATTTAGACGATTAAGTCATAGCATTTAAATTTTGAAAGACCTTACATAAAATAAAAATAAGTTTACTCTTTTTTAGTATGGTAAATTTTATACGATTATAGTAAACCTGCACGTTCTAATAAAGCATTTACACTAGGTTCTTTGCCTCTAAAACGTTTGTATAATTCCATTGGTTTTTCGGTACCTCCTTTACTAAGGATGTTATTTTTAAATTTAGAAGCTGTTTCTTTATCAAAAATACCTTTTTCTTTAAAGTATGCAAAAGCATCTGCATCGAGTACTTCTGCCCATTTGTAAGAGTAATATCCAGAAGAATATCCGCCAGAAAATATATGTGAAAATGCTGTACTCATGCAGTTTTCTGCAACATCTGGATATAATTGTGTTGCTTTAAAAACCACATTTTCAATTTCTTTAACATTGCTGTAATTTTGTGTATCTTTTCCGTGCCATTTCATGTCTAATAAACCAAAACTAAGCTGACGTAATGTTGCCATTCCTTCCATAAAATTAGCTGCTTTTTTAATTTTATTTACTAACTCTATTGGAATAATTTCTCCAGTTTTATAGTGTTTTGCAAAAAGGTTTAATGCATCTTTCTCATAAGCCCAATTCTCTAAGATTTGACTTGGTAATTCTACAAAATCCCAATAAACACTTGTACCAGATAAACTAGGATATGTTGTATCTGCCAGCATACCGTGTAATGCGTGTCCAAACTCGTGAAATAGCGTAGTAACTTCACCAAAAGTTAATAAGGAAGGTTTGGTTTCTGTTGGTTTTGTAAAATTACAAACGATAGAAATATGAGGTCTAGAATTTTTACCATCTTTTTTCCATTGCCCTTTGTATGAAGTCATCCAAGCTCCATTTCGTTTTCCTTCTCGCGGAAAGAAATCGGCATAAAAAACAGCAATAAAATCGCCATTAGTATTAGTTACTTCAAAGGTTTTTACATCTTTGTGGTAGGTATCAATATCAAATACTTGTGTAAAGTTTAAATCGTATAATTTATGTGCAATAGATAAAACGCCTTGTAATACATTATCTAAAGAAAAATATGGTTTTAATGCTTCTTGATCTAAATCAAATAATTCTTTTTTGAGTTTCTCTACGTAGTAAGAACCATCCCATTTTTGCAAATCCTTAATACTGTCTTTGGCGGCAAAATCACTTAATTGTTGAAATTCTTTTTGTGCAGCAGGTTTTGCTTTAGAAAGTAAGTCTTGTAAAAAAGTAGTTACTTTATCTGGCGTTTCCGCCATACGTTCTTCTAAAATAAAATGTGCATGTGTTTTGTAACCTAGTAAATTTGCGCGTTGCTGTCTTAGTTTAGCAATGTCTAATACATTTTGTTCATTGTTAAATTTATTATCTTGAAATGCTCTTTTTCCATAAGCTTTAGAGAGTTTTTCTCTTAGACTTCTATTTTCTGCATAGGTTATAAATGGCGCGTAACTAGGATAATCTAAGGTGATTAACCAGCCTTCTTTATTTTTGCTTTTTGCCAATAATTTTGCAGCTTCTTTTGCACCATCTGGCAAACCTTTTAGTTGATTTTCATCTGTAATTAGCATTTCAAAAGCATTACTTTCTGCCAATACATTCTCTCCAAATTGCAATTTTACTTTCGCTAATTTTTTATCTATTTCTCTAAGTGTATTTTTATCCTCTTTATTGAGATTTGCACCGTTTCTAGCAAAATTTTTATAGTTTTTATCTAATAGTGTTTTTTGTTCTACAGTTAAATTTAAGGTTTCTTTTTGTTGATAGATACTTTTAATTCGAGTAAATAATTTTTCATTTAAACGAATGTCATTTCCAAAATCAGATAAAATAGGAGAAATTTCTTGTGCTATTTTTTGGATTTCTTTGTTTGTCTCGGCAGAATTTAGGTTAAAAAATATAGAGGAAATCCGTTCTAGTTTGCTGCCAGCGAATTCCATAGCAGTAATGGTGTTTTCAAATGTTGGAATTTCGGCATTGTTAGCTATGGTATCAATTTCTTGTTTTGCAATTTTAATTGCAGTTTCAAAAGCAGGTTTAAAATGTTTGTTTTCTATTTTAGAAAATGGTGCTGTTTGATGTTTGGTATTAAAATCTTGTAATAATGGATTCATCTATAAATAATTTAACAGTAAAATTAGTTCTGCAAATTTAAAAGAATAAATGAGGCTTAAGGAAATCTTTGGTAAAGATTTTATTGTATAGACAAAATTCGTTTAATTTCATTATCTATGTGGTGAATTACAATATTATCATCTAAGATTAAAGACCTGTCTCTTATACACATCT
>WFMU01000521.1 GCA_015488935.1 Flavobacteriaceae bacterium
AAAAATTAGATTGTTAGCTAAAAAAGAATACATTTGCATATATAATGGTACAAATAATAAACATACAAGCAATTATCACTAAGCTAAATCATATGATTTCGGGCACTACTTCGTCTTGGAATTTTATGCCTATGTATGTACGCGTGAATACAAAACAGCAAGCACCATTTAGATAAAGAATATTAAATATAAAATAATATCAAGGTGCTTTTCTCTCGAAACAGCACCTTTTTTTATGGGAAAAAATTGAAAAGAAAAGAATTATGAAAAAAAGAGAAATTGAAACACAATTTGTTGTGAGCGAACAGCAATTGGATGAAAAGGCTGTGTTGGATATTGCAATACTCAACGCAGCAGTAACGGAAACTAGTGAAGCTATTTTAGAGGCTATGGCAGGAACCTATCAGTTTGAATGCAATGCTTATGAGTTGAAACTTCTTGCAAGCGCAAAGCTAAATGATAAGCTAATTGTTCGCGGTAAGGTAATTCGTTTTAATACAAAATCATTGGTGTTAAAAGTAAGTATTTTTAAAGTAGCTGAAACTACAGAACTATGTCTGGCTACAGGACTTTTTTCATACACGGTTGAAGAATCGTTGCCTATGGCGAGTTAATTTTATAAAAAAAAATGTTTGATTATTTTTGGTTAGTTAAAACCCCAATACAACAACTGTTGTATTGGGGTTTTTGATTGTTTTCAATACTATTTCTCTTAGTTAAAAGCATAACCAACAGTAAATTGTATTACATTGTTAAAAGCTTTATTATTGTCACTAGAAGGTCTTATTTCTATAATATCACCTAAACCTAAATTATATCTCAAGTCAAAAGATAAGTTATCAAGTTTGTAACCTGCACCAAAATCAACACCAAAATCAATACTTCTGTATTCATCTTTAATATCAGTACTTCCTGATTCAGTAGAACCACCATTCGTACGTGTATAATCATCTTTAGCACTCATTAAAAATCCTATTTGAGGTCCAAATTGAATGTTAATAGCATCAGTAACATAATATTTTGCTATTAAAGGGATATTAATATAGCTCATTTTAAACGTGTCTTCATAATTATAACTACTACCTCTAAGAGTAGTCCCTGATTCTGAATGTTTAGCCCCTTGCATAGAGAATAAGAGTTCAGGTTGAAAAGTTAATTTATCAGAGATTTCAAACGCTGCAAAACCACCAATAGCAAAACCTATAGCTGATTTTTGCCCTTCCTTGTTTGCAGTAGCATTAGCTCCACTGAATCTGAAATTTGACATGTTAAGCCCTGCCTTAGCTCCAAAAGTTTGTGCGTTTGCACCTGTCATAGCAATAGCTGTAAATACTACAGCAAAAAATAATTTTTTCATTTTTATGTATTTAAGTTTATAATACTACAAAAATACACAAATAATATATAACAAAACAATCCCGTCCTAAGTAAATTTTAGGATAAGTCAAAAGTACTGATTTAACTACTACCGGTTTATTAAAAATTAAACGGTCTAATTTATGAATAATTTGACCAAATAATGTTATCTTTGACATAAGAGAATGTTTTTTTTGTTGTACAACTCAAAGTTAATTGAGATACTTTTAATTCATTCTCTTTTTTTACTTTTTTTTTAAAACGTTTAGGACGGGATTGGTTATTGAGTAAATTATATGGTTATTTATTCTGTAAATTCATTAAATTGTATTAATTTTGCATTTTATTGATTTATAGTAAAAAAAGAAAGAAACAATACGCATATTTTTAAATGAAGAATATTACATATACATTTTTAGTTTTTGTGCTTTTACAAATTTCTTGTAAAAAGAAGGAAGACCTATCTTCTTTTGTAAAAATGAATGATAAAATAGAAGCTTCAAATGATATTCGCTCTATTAAAAATGAATCGCTGTTAGAAATAATTTTTTTGAACGCAGAAAAGAATGATGAGTTGTTTCCTCAAAAGAAAGCCGCAGAGCGAGTACACGAAATCAGTAATAATTTTTCAAAGTATTTAAGCGATTTAAAAACCGTAATTAAAGAAAAAAATACAACAGAATTTGTAGATGAATTATTTTTTAATGGCGAAGATATTTCAGAAGAAGGTATAGAGTTTTTAAATTATATCGAAAATTATAAATCAAGTTTAATTGCTACGGTAGAAGCATCCAACCCAGAAATTGTAGGAATTGTTAAAAGTAATTTCGATATTGGTTCTATAAAAGATAGAAGAGGGCAACAAACAAACTGGTTAACACTTAACTATAGAGGATTTCCACCAACATCATCTATAATTAAACTATCCGAAATGCAGGCAGATGTTAAAAGTATTGAAACTAAATTTTATTCCTCATTAATAG
>WFMU01000522.1 GCA_015488935.1 Flavobacteriaceae bacterium
CCAAATAAACAAAGAAGATTATGAAATTTTAAGAAAAGAAAGTATAGATATATCTAAACAATTATCTAACTTCATTAATTATCTAAAAAGAAGTAGTATCCATTAGTAGTTAAATTACCTTTCTCTTTCGATTTTTTCAATTTTTAATCTTTTAATCTTTTAATTAATATGAACATACGAGGACGAAATAAAGTAACACCAGAATTCAATATGTCATCCATGACAGATATTGTATTCTTATTATTAATATTTTTTATGATAGCATCAACATTAGTATCTGCTGATGCTATTGATTTACTTTTACCAAAATCATCTAGTAAAACCACACAAAGTAAAAGCGTAACGGTAAGCATCAATAAAAAATTAGAATATTTTGTAGATCGAAAAAAAGTACCAAAACGACAACTAGAACGAGCAATTTTAGCAAAAGTAGGTAAAAGTAAAGTAGGAAGAACCATCACATTACGTGTAGAAGAAAGCGTTGCCATGAAAAATGCCGTATATGTAATGGATATAGCAAATAGAAATAGAATAAAATCTTCATTAGCAGTACGTGCAAAATAATTTAAAATAAATCCTATGAAATTTTTAGACACAAAACACAAAAAAAAATCAGCTGTAATAACCACAATTCTAATGCTTTTTGTTATTCTACTAATATTTGTTTTTGGTTTAGATTACAAAGATCCACCAGATGAATATGGTGTTGAAATTAATTTTGGCTATACCGATGCTGGAAGTGGCGATAATACTACCTCTACCGAAGATGTAAAAACCGAACCAGAACAACAAGAACAACAACAGGAAGAACAAACACAAGAAACTCCAGAAGAAGAAGTTACTCCAGAAGAAACTCCTGCCGAAGAAGAAGTAGTAACACAAGATACCGAAGATGCTCCTGTAGTAAACACAAAACCAAATACAAAACCAGTAAAAGAAACAAAACCAGAAACTGTAAAACCTACAAAACCTGTTAAAGAAACAAAGCCAACACCTCCTAAACCAGACAAATCTACCACAGATGCTTTAAATAGTATTTTAAATGGCCCAAGTAACAATGGTAGCTCAAATAATGGTGATGGCGATTCCAATACCAACGGAAATCAAGGAGATATTAACGGAAATCCGTATGCAAACAGCTATTACGGTGGCGGCAGTGGAAACGGTTCTGGATATGGACTCAACGGAAGAAAAAAAACAGGACTTAAAAAATTTCCGCAAGACTGTAATGAAGAAGGTAAAGTTGTGGTTAAAATTAATGTAAATAGAAGTGGTAAGGTAATAAGAGCCACAATACAGCAAAGTGATGACCCTTGCTTAAATGCGGCTGCAAAAAAAACAGCAATGTCCTATAAATTTAATTCCGATGCCAAAGCACCTGCAACACAAACAGGCTTTGTTGTGGTAAACTTTAGTTTAGGGAAATAGTTTTGAAAGACGGAAGACTAAAATTATACCTTACTTTTACGAAAATGAATTATATCCAATAAAAAATAGTTATATTTTTTTAATGAGTAAAGCTGTTTTGTTAAACAGCTTTACTTATACTTGTTGATTAGTTTTTATTAATTCTTCATTCCTCACTCATCATTCAAAACTTTCCTCGCGTATTATGTCTAGAAGCAAAGTGGTCTTAAGTTTTTTACTAGACAACAACGTTTTATAGTATTTTAATACATTTTAACTTATTTCTGTAAATTAAGAAAAAATATACAAGATAAAAATCCTTTGTACGTTTTGCCATTTCTTTGTTACCTTTGCCTGAAAAAATAAAAAGTGCAAAAAACCAAATACCAACAAACTCTAGATTGGATGTTTTCCAGATTACCGATGTACCAACGGCAAGGAAAAACTGCTTTTAAAAAAGATTTAACTAATATTTTAGCTTTCGCGAAATACTTAGAACATCCAGAAAAAAAATTTAAAACCATCCATGTTGCTGGTACTAACGGAAAAGGTTCTACAAGCCATCTGATTGCTTCTGTTTTACAAGAAAGTGGGCTTAACGTTGGTTTATACACATCACCACATTTAAAAGACTTTACAGAACGTATTCGCATTAATGGCAAAGAAATTCGTAAAAATTGTGTGAATAATTTTATTAAACGAAACAAAAATTTCTTAGAACAACAACAACTTTCTTTTTTTGAAATGACTGTTGGAATGGCTTTTGACCATTTTGCAAGAAAAAAAGTAGATATTGCAATTATTGAAGTTGGTCTTGGTGGACGATTAGATTCAACCAACATTATAACACCATTAGTTACTGTAATTACAAATATAGGATTTGACCACACACAATTCTTAGGAAACTCTTTATTAGAAATAGCAGCAGAAAAAGCTGGAATTATTAAGCAAAATACACCAATTGTAATTGGAGAAAAACAAGACGAAATTGCAGCATTTTTTAATGCGATAGCTTCCGAAAAAAATGCACCTATCTTTTATGCTTCCGAAAAAATAGAAAAAGAGTATGCCACAGATTTAAAAGGCAACTATCAAATTAATAATGTAAAAACAGCATTACAAACCATAAAACTAATACCAGATTTTTCAATAACAGAAGAACATATAAAAAATGGATTTTTACACGTAACGAAGAACACCAATCTTAAAGGACGATGGCAACAATTAAAAACAGTACCAAAAGTTATTTGTGATACAGCACATAATGCCGAAGGCTTAAATTATGTACTAAAACAACTCCTGTCTGAAAAATATATAAAATTACATATTGTTTTAGGTGTGGTTAATGATAAAAATTTAGGTACTATTTTACCATTATTTCCAAAAAATGCTACGTATTATTTTTGTAAACCAAATATTCCACGTGGATTAGATGCCGCTATTTTAAAAAGTGCTGCAAATAAGTATCATTTACATGGAAACAAATATACTTCTGTAAATCAAGCATATAAAACAGCACTTAAGTCCGCAAATAAAGAAGATATTATTTTTATTGGAGGTAGTACTTTTGTTGTTGCAGAAGTAGTTTAAAAATATTTTTATTTTTTTTATAAATATGTTTGTCATATTAAAAAACTAGTCTATATTTGCACTCGCAATTATAAGGGCGATTAGCTCAGTTGGTTCAGAGCACCTCGTTTACACCGAGGGGGTCGGGGGTTCGAATCCCTCATCGCCCACAAAACTTCACTACTTTAGTGGAGTTTTATTTTATTAGAAAAATATATAAATCAAGGTCGGGAACCTTAAAATTTAACACATTATGCCTGTAAAAATTAGATTACAAAGACACGGAAGAAAAGGAAAACCATTTTATTGGATAGTAGCAGCAGATGCTCGTTCAAAAAGAGATGGTAAGTTACTAGAAAAAATTGGTACTTATAATCCAAATACAAACCCTGCAACAGTTGAATTAGATGTTGATTCTGCTGTAAAATGGTTACAAAATGGTGCACAACCTACAAATACTGCAAGAGCTTTATTATCTTATAAAGGTGCATTGTTAAAAAATCATTTAGCTGTAGGTGTACGTAAAGGTGCATTAACAGAAGAACAAGCCGAAGAAAAATTTAAAGCTTGGTTAGAAGAAAAAGAAGGTAAAATTACTGGAAAAACAGACGGTTTAGCAAAAGCTGCCGCAGAAGCTAAAACAAAAGCTTTAGCTGCTGAAAAAGCAGTAAACGAAGCAAGAGCTAAAGCAAATGAACCAGTTGCCGAAGAAGCTCCAACTGCAGAAAGTGAAGAAGCTACTTCTAACGAAGAAGAATAAAAATAACTGCTTATTGCGGTACAAATTTAAAACCTGAACTTTTTATAAAGTCAGGTTTTTTTTATATCATTACATTATGAATAAAGAAGATTGCTTTTATTTAGGTATTATTGCTCGTAAGCACAGTTACAAAGGTGAGGTTGTTATTGTTATTGATAGTGATGAGCCTGAACTATATGCCAATATTGATGCTGTTTTTGTGGAGTTAAACCATAAATTAATTCCTTTTTTTGTAGAAGAAATTAAATTACAAAAAGGAAATCAACTACGTATAAAATTTGAAGATATTGATACGGAAGAAGATGCCGAAAGTATTCTAAAAAGAGCCACTTACCTACCCTTAACATTATTGCCAAAGTTAGAAGGCGATAAATTTTATTTTCACGAAGTAATTGGTTTTACCATTGAAGATGTTAACTTTGGTGTGGTTGGTAAAATCGTTTCGATAAATGATAGTACAGCCCAAACGCTTTTTGTTATCGAAAATGAAAAAGCAGAAATTTTAATTCCTTTGATTGATGAATTTCTTAAAAAAGTAGATAGAGCAAATAAAAAAATTGTGGTAGAAACTCCAGAAGGACTTATACAAATGTATCTTGAGGAGTAAACTGATTTTACCCCAAAGTTTCAAGATTGGAATTTGGGATTTTAGTTTTGGAATTTATTTTTTGGATTTTAAGTATTAAAATAAATAGTAACAATTTTTTAAAATAAATGGTCTTTAATTTCAAACAATTTACGGTGCATCAAGATAAAACAGCTATGAAGATTGGTACAGATGGTGTTTTATTAGGTGCTTGGGTTTCTATTGCAAAAAATCCGTATTCTATTCTAGATATTGGTACTGGCACTGGCATAATTGCCTTACAACTGGCGCAACGTAGCGATGCTGAAATTATTGATGCTTTGGAGATTGATGCCGATGCTTTTGAACAAGCTGTTGAAAATTTTGAATTATCGGATTGGAGTGACCGCTTGTTTTGCTATCATGCTTCGCTTAAAGAGTTTTGTAATGAGATTGAAGAAAAGTACGATCTTATTGTATCTAATCCACCGTTTTATACCGATAATTATGAAAGTAATGATGTTGCTAGGAATAAGGCACGTTTTACTTCGTCATTATCTTTTGAAGAATTAATACTATCGGCAGCAAAATTATTAAGTGAAGATGGTGAATTCTCTATTATCATTCCGTTTAAAGAGGAAGAAAATTTCATCGCAATAGCGAAAAAAAATAAATTATTTTTAAACAGAATTTGCAGAGTTCGTGGAAATATACGTACCGAAATTAAACGTAGTTTGCTTACTTTTTCTTTTTGCCAAATAGAAATAGTTACTACTTCTGAATTAGTTATCGAAAAAGAAAGACACCAATATACTGAAGCATATATTAATTTGGTAAAGGATTTTTATTTAAAAATGTAATCTTAATTTACAAGAACTTCTAAACCATCGTAGGCTAAAAATACATTTTTTGGTAATAATTTTTCTACATCTGCATGAAAACCTAATTTGTGACTAATATGTGTAATATAGGCACGTTTTGGTTGTAATTCTGCTATTAAATCTAATGCCTTTTGCAAATTAAAATGTGTTGGATGTTCTTTTATCTGCAAGGCATTAATAACAAGTAGTTCTAAATTTTGTAATTTAGATTTTTCTTCTTCGCTAATAAAGCTAACATCGGTTAAATAGGCTAATTTAGAAAAACGATAACCGAGAATTGGCAATTTTCCATGTATTACATGTATTGGTTCTACAAATATATCTCCTAATAAAAATGGTGTTGTATCGATAATATTTACAAGTACACTTGGTGCGCTTGGGTATTTATTTTCTGTAGTAAAAATATAGGCAAATCGCACTTTTAAATCTTCCAAAACACGTTTACTAGCATAAATTGGCAAATCGCCATAACGCTGTGTGTAAGGTCTAATATCGTCTAAACCAGCAGTGTGGTCTGCATGTTCATGTGTGTACAAAATACCATCTACTTTTGGTACGTTGGCAGTTAGCATTTGCATTCTAAAATCGGGACCACAATCTATTACATAGTTATAATCTTTCCAAGAAATTAATACCGAAGAACGCAAACGTTTATCTCTACTATCTGTAGATAAACATACTTTATTTTTACTTCCAATAACTGGAATTCCTTTGGATGTACCTGTTCCTAAAAAAGTCAATTTCATAAAAAAGTTACAAATTGTAATTAAGATGCAAAAATAATACTATTTCACTTAAAAATTAAAACAAAACTTATTACATTTGTAGAAGTTAAAAACAAATTAAATGGCTATTAGCATAAAAGGAGATATTACCTTAAAAGATATACCTACAATTAAACGTAAAGCATTGCGTATTAATTTAAATTCAAATATTTACGGAACTTTTGCCGAAATTGGCGCTGGACAAGAAACGGTTCGGAATTTTTTTAGAGCTGGAGGCGCTTCTGGTACTATTGCAAAAGCAATGAGTGCTTATGATAAAGATTTTTCTGATGCTATTTATGGTATGGAACCTGACAAAAGATATGTTACCGAAAATAGACTTAAAAAAATGCTTTCACATGAAATTGAATTGATTGAAGATAGATTGAGTAGAGAAAAGCATCCCGAAAAAATATTTTTCTCCTATGCAAATACAGTTACTACGATTGATTTTGCAAAAAAATTTAAAGGTCATGGCTGGGTTGGTGTTAAATTTCAATTAGATCCTTTGGAGGATTTTAACGAAATTGTACTACATATTCGTTTTAAAGAAACAGATGCTCGTTTACAACAAGAAACTCTAGGTAAATTAGGTGTAAATCTACTTTATGGTGCATTTTATATGAACGATAGTCCTAAAGACTTATTAGTTTCGCTTTACGACAATATTGATTTGGATCAATTAGAATTGGACATGATTAATTTTTCTGGCCCTCGTTTTATGTATGTAGATAATCGTTTAATGAGTTTACATTTAGTGAAAAATGGATTTACCAATGCCGTAATGTTTGGTCCTGATGGAAATAATTTACTACCTGCCCAACAATTATATAAGGCTAATATTTTTACTTTAAGAGGTAGCTTTAGACCTGTTACCAAAGTAAATGTTGATATGTATGAAAAGTCTATCGAAATATTTTTAAACGATAAAAAAGTAGATAAGGATAGAACAAAAATTATTTTTGAAATTACACTTTCTAATTTGCGTGGCGATAAGGGCGAAATTAACGAAAGAGACTTTTTAGACAGAGCAGAACTTTTGTGCTCTCTTGGTCATAATGTAATGATTACCAACTTTCAAGAATATTTTAAATTGGTAGAATACTTCTCTGAATTTACCAAGCCTTACCACCCCAAAGCGCCCATTCACTATGATCTAAAATATCACAGCCAGTGTTAGGATGTACTAAGATATCATACTTTCC
>WFMU01000523.1 GCA_015488935.1 Flavobacteriaceae bacterium
GTATAATAGTTCAATTTGTCTGTCTTTGGTAGCATCGTATTCTTTATATTCTAATTCTTTTAAATTATCAAAAATTTCAGAAGTTTTAATACTTCTTTTCGATTTTCGGTATAATGAAATTGCTGTGTTTATAGCAACTCTATACATCCATGTACTGAATTTAGATTCGCCTTTAAATTTAGGATATGCTTTAAAAAGTTGTATCGATATTTCTTGAAACAAATCTTTATGTTGTGCTTCTCCTTTTGTATAGGCTCTACATATTTTATGAATTATCCCTTGATTGCTTTGTAATTCTTTTACAAATTTATTTTCGAGTTCTTTATTCAATGTTTTGGTTGGTTAGATTATATATAGGTAGGTTTGTTTGTAAAAATGTTACAGAAAAAGATAATTAATCGTTAAAAATAAAAAAGTTTAAGCCTCCATTATCTTGTAAAATAATGTTGTCTATTGTATTATCTTTACTGAAGTGTGTTATTTCTTGTGCAATAGGAATATTTAAATTTCGTATTTTTTGTATAATTTTTGGATTTTTTTCTTTGCCGTTAAAATAGGTTAATGCTGGATTTGTAAATAAATGTGGACAGGCATTTGGTGCCATTAAACTCAATCTAAAATCATTGTCATTTTTTAAAATAACCCATCCTTGACTGGCATCACCCATTATTGGTTTAAAACCTAATAATTCTAAAATTTCTTTTTCCTTAGCAATAGAAATAGTTTCGATGCTAACACCTGTATAATTCCCTAAAACAGCAAAAGAGTTGGTTTCTTTTTGTGGTAATTCAATATCATTTTTATTTAAATAAATCCATGTGCCACTTGGTAAAGCAATTAAAAAATAGTCTTTTTTCTCTAGTATAGTTGTTACTTTTTCTAATTGTTTGATAATAGAAAAATCATTATTCAAATAACATTTTAAACTTGGTCTTGCAAAAGCATCTTTACATATTTCAATACAGGCAATACCATCCGTAAATAAAGTTTCTGTAATGGATTTGAAGTTTAATTTGGTATAAAATAAACTACTTTTTTTAAAATCGTTTGCTGGTGTTTGTATGGTAAATTTCATATATCTATAGCCAAGTTTTTACTTTGTTATAATCTAAATAATAAATTAGCTTTAACGAAAAATTATTTAATTGGTCTTCTTTAAATAAGTTATTTAAGTTGTTTGCAAAACTCAATTGCGATTGATTGTCTTCTTTAAAAATACTATTTCGGTATAATGCTACCAATTGACTTCCCGGAGCAAACTCCCAATTGTAAGACAAATCAATATTCCAAATATTAAAATTCGTATTATGGTCATTCGTATAGGTATGTGCAGATAAATTACCATCGTATTCTAGTTTATAAAATTGGCTATCGTAGGTTACAGGCGACCAATAGTATCTAAAAGACAATCCTAATGCCGATTTTGTAGAAAAGTTATATTTTGTTGTGATGGAATTGGTGATACTTTTTTTGTCTCTATTTCCAAAAATAACAGTTTCATTATTATTTAAAGTAGTTACATAAGCTTTTAGATTGTTTGTTTTTCTGTAATTTAGGCTATATATAAGATTAATTCTATTGTTAATCCGAACTCTTGGCGATACTCTAAAATTAAAAAAATCTCTTTCTTTATCAAATCGGTAGGAATAGTAAGAAGACAAGTCTATAGCAAAACGCTTACTATAACTTGTAGAAAGGTAAAAGCCACCTCCTAAAAATGGTTTTGTTTTATAAAACCGACCTTCTATTCTTGGTTCGTAATAATCGTATAAATACCCTAGTGCTGTATTTATATTAAATCCAAAGGAGAGTTGTTTTTTTGTTGTAGCATGTAAGCCAATATGAATTCTGTTTCCTGTATATAAATTTGGTTTTGCTTTATAACTTGCTGTTGTTTTATCTAAATCAATCAAATAACTTACAGATGCATTAATAGAAATATTATAATTGTTTAGTTTCCCAACAGGCTCAATAATTCTATAATTGTAATAACCATCGTAGTTTACATTATTATTTCGTCTTTGGAAACCTAAATCATTTTGGTCGTATTTTTTATTTCTAAAATCAAAACCAATTCCTGCACGATGTTTACCACTAATCTTATCAATATCAAATTTACCTTCAAAGCCTGTTTTTGTTTGGTTATTTTCAAAGATATTGCTTACACCAAGTCCACCACTTATACCATAGGTATTTTTTTTATTATTTAGTTCAAATAGTAAACCTGTTACATTGGCATCTCTAAAATTACCATTTCTTATTACATTTGTATTTACTAAACTTACAGAAGAATTTTTGTTGAATTGTTGGTCTAATACAAATACATTATAGTTTGCTAATGGTTCTACAACTTCGTTTCTACGTCTAGTTACATCAACAAGATTACCCATACCGTCAGGTTCTTTTGTTTTTGTGATTATGGTTGTTTTTGTTCTTTTTGTAATGGCATTAAAAACACCGATACCAAGTCCTTTTTTAGTTCTTCCAGAAACTTTTATGGCATTTAGCATATCTACTTTAGTAGGAAAAACAGCATAACTCTCATTATCGGCTAATTGAATGCCAATTGGAGCACTTCCAACTCTTCTAGAATAGAAAAAGTTCCCTTTATTAAACAAATCAGTACCTTCGGTAAAAAAAGCTCTTTGATCGGAAAATTGTTGTTCAAACGGACCTAAATTTAAGGTAACATCATCAAAGGCTACTTGACCAAAATCTGGAATTAGTGTTGCATCTAGTGTAAAATTTTCGCTAAGCCCATATTTTAAATCCATACCAGCACTCCAATCGTATTCTGTTTTACCAGCTATATTGCTAACAGCACCAAAAATAAAAGGATTAAAACTCAAGCGCAATGGTGGTTCTATATTTTTTATACCAGTAAGTAAACCGTCGTATTGCGAAACATTTCCTTTATCTCTATTAATAAAATTCCAAGAGTATTGGTCTCTACTAACTCTGTGTTGTCTATGAAAGTTTAAGCCCCAAGTTTGTACTTTGTCATTAGAGAAACGCAAAGCAGAATATGGTATTTTCATTTCAACAATCCAACCATCAGCAACTATTTTAGCACTACTTTCCCAAACCGCATTCCAGCTAAAATCTTCACCGTCGGTTGTTACTTTGGCATCGTTTTGATTTCCAGTACTCATTACAAAAAATTCTGTTTGGTTAATACCATCATTTTGTGGATTTAACACTACACCAAAAAAGTCAGCATTTCCAAAATTATCTCTTGTTTGGTATTCCATTGGAATATCTTCAGGTTTATCGTCGTGTAAGTATGCACCAAAATAAATCGCTTCATCATCGTAAACAATTTTTACTTCCGATTTAATATTATCGGGTTCTTTTTTACCACTTTCTGGTCTAAACATCACAAAATCTGTGGCAGTATCGGCATTTTTCCAAGCGTCATCATCTAAATTTGCATCAATTTTTGGAGCTTTGTTTACTCTAGTTATTTTTACACTTTTTTTTGTTATATCTTCTTGAGCCATTAAGATACTCGAAGCTAGGAATAGTAGCAATAGAATTGGGGATTTCATATTTTACAGTTTGGTTGGTAAGCTGTTGGTATCAAAAATAGATAATACAGCAATGTAGTGGTCCTAAAATTATGTTAAACATATCTTAAATAAAGACGCAAGAAAGCCTACTTTGTTACATGTTTTTAGAGGAAAATTAAAATATTTTTTTTTCTGCTAATTATTTAATTTTTTAAATGCCTAATCTTTTAATTATTTCTTACTTTTGTACTTCAATTTAATTCAAGATAAAAAATGAACTTACACGAATATCAAGGTAAAGCATTATTAAATAGTTTTGGTGTTAACATACAAAGAGGTATTGTTGCAGATACGCCAGAGAAAGCAGTAGAAGCTGCAAAAAAATTAGCGGAAGAAACAGGCACTGGTTGGTGGGTTGTAAAAGCACAAGTACACGCTGGTGGTAGAGGTAAAGGTGGCGGTGTTAAACTGGCAAAAAGTTTGGATGAAGTAAAAAGTATTTCAGACGCTATTTTAGGCATGATGTTAATTACACCACAAACTTCTGCAGAAGGTAAAAAAGTAAATCAAGTTTTAATTACAGAAGATGTTTATTATCCTGGAGAATCGGAAACAAGTGAATTTTATATGTCTGTTTTATTAAATAGAGCTACTGGTCGTAATATGATTATGTATTCTACCGAAGGTGGTATGGATATTGAAGCTGTTGCTGATAAAACACCACATTTAATTTTTACCGAAGAAATAGACCCAAAATTAGGGCTTTTGCCTTTTCAAGCACGTAAAGTT
>WFMU01000524.1 GCA_015488935.1 Flavobacteriaceae bacterium
TAATTTATCTCCTTGATCAATTTCAACAATTGCTTGTTTGTTTTTTTTATCATAACTATAATTAATATCTAAAATTGGGTTTCCACTACCAAAATACCATTGATTAAAAAACCAGTTTAAATCTTTTCCACTTATTTTTTCTAATGCCAAACGTAAATGATGTGCCTCAGCAGCGCCATATTTATTGGTGTTAAGGTATTCTTGTAATCCAGCAAAAAACACTTTATCACCAAGATAATTACGTAAATTATGTAGTATTGCACCACCTTTTTGGTAAGTAACACCATCAAACATATCCATGTGCTTGGCATAATGAAAACGTACTAATTTTTTATCAAAATTATTTCCTTCAAAATATTGTTGTAAATCTTCATGTCTGTGTGCATCTGCATGATCTTTTCCATATTTATGCTCTCTCCAAAGGTATTCGCTATAATCTGCAAAAGACTCATTTACTGTTAAATTACTCCAACTTTCTGTAGTAACATAATCGCCAAACCATTGATGAAATAATTCATGTGCAATTACATCTTCCCAAGTATTTTCATCTATTAATTCTCCAGAGGTTTGGTATGCCATTTCTCCGTGAAGTGTTGCAGTTGTGTTTTCCATTGCACCGCTAACATAATCTACACCAACCATTTGCGCATATTTTGGCCAAGGGTACTCTACGCCTGTTAGTTTAGAGAAAAAACCTATCATTTCTGGAGTTTTCCCAAAAATTTCTTGTGCATAAGGAGCATAATCTTTATCTACATAATAATTTACTGGTTTTCCTTTATAGGAATCTTTAATTACGCTAAAATCACCTACACCCATAAAAAATAAATACGGTGCATGTTTTTGTGGCATATTCCAATAATCGGTTCTTGTACCGTTACCATTATCAACTTGATTTTCTAACATTCCATTAGATAATGTTACGTATTTACTAGGAACGGTCATATAAATTTCTTCGCTACTTTTTTGATTTGGCGCATCTATTGTTGGAAACCAAACACTACTTGATTCAGTTTCTCCTTGTGTCCATATTTCTGTTGGTTTATCTGGGTCTGTTCCGTCGGCATCTATAAAATACAATCCTTTTTCATCTGTAATTGCTGCAGAGCCTTCCGATTTTATTTCTTCTGGTCTTGCAACATATTTAATGTATATGGTGTATTCTTCTCCTCTAGCGTACGTATTTTCTAATTTTATTTTTAGTTTTTTTCCGTCATAATCATACTTTAAGTCTTTACCATCTCTAGCTACTTTTTCAATTAGCATTGCTTTTGCATCTAAGGTCAAATCTTGTGTTGGTAAAAAATGTGGTTTTAAAGTAATCCATGCCTCTGCTGGCATTTGTTTTTTTGCAAAATCAAAATTTACTTTTAATTTTGTGTGTACTAAATCATTTATTTTTTCGCGCTCTGGTTTATAATTTCCTTCTTGTGCACTTGCAAAAATAAAAGCAAAAATGCTAAAAATTAGTACCAATTTTAATGTTCTCATATTGTATTAATTATAATTATTTTAATGATTAGTTGCAAATTTAGACATTTTGTAACTACGCCATTTGTTAATATTAAGTTAAAACCTTAAAATTTTAAATCCATATAGGCGCAACTAAAAAACTCCAATACAGTAAGAACGTTATTTATTTTCTAATCGTATTGAAGTTTATTTTTTAATTTATTGGAAGTATTACATCGCTCCAAAAAATCCTTTCATTTTTTTAATTGCCTCGCTATCTTTATCTATACTCTTAAGTTCATTTAGTAGTTTAATCATGTTTTCTGGTCGCATATCATTACCTAAAACTCTTGCTAGTGCAAATCCTTTTGTTTTATCAGAAGCAAATATAATTACTTCTTTCATAGCGTTTTCGCTTCCTAAGTATTTGGCTATTATTTTTGAACCATTTCTATTTACTCGCATTAACTCTGTATAAGCTGGATTTTTAAGTATCTTGGTTATTTTTGCTTTCTCTTCTTTATAATTTTGTCCATTTTTATTTGTTAATTTAAATGCTAATAGATTTACTTTATTTATCGATTCGTAAGCTTGTTTTACGTCTTCTGTTGCATTTGCATCTAAGTTAAGAATACTTGTTGGTATATCTAGCATTAAATAATTTGAATTGTTTTCGCTATTTACATAGTATTCTTGTAGCGATAATTCATCTGAGGTATTACATGATGCTGTTATTACTAGTGTTAAAAACAGTATTCCTATATATTTTATTGTTTTCATTTTTTAAGATTTTAAGTGGTTGATAAAAGCGGTTAGACTTCTAAAATAGATTACAAGTCTAACCTTAAAAAGTTTTATTTATTTGCTTTTTTTAGATGTTTTCCTCCTGGAATATTCATTTTATCTGTAAGCTCCGAAATTTTATCTAAATCAATATCTCCTGTTAGAGATACTACAACTACACTTGGTGATTTTCCATTAACGCTTACATTGTTTAAGTTATTAATAAACATAAATAGTTCTTTTACATGACTATCATCTCTACCTTCTCTAACATATATTTTTACATTTGCATCTTTATCTTTGACACGTACTAATTCAGACAAATCGGAAGATTTTAAATACTTTTTTACATCTGCTTTAATTTGAGCAGCCACATCTTTATCTTCGGTAGTATATACGGTTAAGTTATCTAAATTTTGCACCATATCTACATATTCTTTGGCTTCGGCACTATCTCCTCCAATTTTACCCATTAGGCGAAACGCATGTTTTGTTACTACTACGGTAGAAACCTCATCTAAATCTTCGTATTTTTCGAATAAAGATTGTGAAAAGCTAATTAATGGTAATATCATCAATAAAAA